>NZ_JAYGHR010000021.1:0-51743 GCF_034932365.1 Limnoraphis robusta BA-68 BA1
AATTTGGCGATCGCTAAACCTTTGATGGGGGGCAAGTTTTAGGCTCTATTTAAACAGAAAATATCAAAACTGTTGAAATAATCCTCCTTTTCTTTACAGAGAAAGGCTTTTAAGATTTGGCGATCGCCAAATTTTAGAATGAAACAGCCCTGCCCTTTCTAAGGGGGGATCAAGGGGGGATAGAGAGGGGTTGGGGGAGAGGTCGAAGAGCCAGAGGTCAACAGAGGTCGTATTTTATAGAAAAATGGTATCATAAAAGTTTGGCGATCGCGTAACGTGCGGTCTGGCGTATCGCTAAACAGAACAGATACAAGATTGGATAATATTTATAGTTTTTAAGGTTTAAATCATTTGGAGTTTATGAACAATGGAACAAAAAAATCCTGAATTAGTCGAAAAGATTCGTCAACAGTTTGAGTCGGCACCCTATCCGAGAATTCCCTTAGAAACTTCTCCTAAAGAATCCTATGAAATTCTCTATATTCATAATTTAGTCACTTCCTATTATTTGAGAAATCAAAAAGTTATTAATACCGAAGGCAAAGTTATCTTAGATGCGGGTTGTGGGAGTGGTTATAAATCATTGGTTCTGGCAGAAGCCAACCCAGGCGCGAAAATAGTGGGGATTGATTTATCTGCAAAATCCGTTGATTTAGCTCAGAAAAGATTAGAACATTACGGCTTTACCAACTGCGAATTTCATGCAATTCCGATAGAAAATTTACCCGAACTGGGGTTAGAGTTTGATTATATTAACGCGGATGAAGTGCTGTATTTATTGCCGGATATTGTGGAAGGATTAAAGGCAATGAAAGCAGTATTAAAGCCAGAAGGAATTATTAGAACGAATCTTCATAGTTCCTTTCAGAGAGCGGTTTATTTTCGAGCGCAAGAACTGTTTAAGTTCATGGGTTTGATGGATGAAAGTCCGGGAGAGATGGAAATAGAAGTCGTTCGAGAAACGATGGAAGCTCTGCATGATCAAGTGTTGATTAAGATGCAAACTTGGAGCCAGAGAATGAAAGACAGTGAAGAATCAATGCTGGCAAATGTATTATTAATGGGGGATAAAGGCTCAACTATTCCTGAACTGTTTGCGGCGTTGAGAGAGGCTGAACTCGAATTTATCAGTATGGTAAATTGGCGGTATTGGGATGTCACAGGGTTGTTCAAAGAACCGGATAATTTACCCGCTTTTCTGGCGATGAGTTTCCCCGAACTTTCCACAGAAGACCAACTTCATTTGTTTGAACTACTGAACCCAGTTCACCGTTTATTAGACTTTTGGTGTGGTTATCCGGGCGCGGCTCATCCGGTCGAACCTGTATCAGAATGGAGCGATCGCGACTGGAACACTGTCACCGTTCATCTACACCCACAACTAAGACATTCTAAAGCAAAAGAAGATTTAATTCAATGTGTCCAAACTCGGCGACCTTTTGAGGTGAGTAAATACGTTCGACTCCCGACGATGGTTGCGCTTCACCAAGAAAGTGATGTGGTGGCTTGTTTGCTTCCCCTCTGGGATGAACCCCAACCCTTTCTCAGTTTAGTGGAACGATGGCAAAAAATCCGAACCGTTGACCCCATCACCCTGGAACTCGTGAGTCAGCAAACGGCTTTTGACCAAGTGAAAGAACTATTGAGCGACCTAGATCCCTTTCTGTATGTGCTTTTGGAGCGATCCGCCTAAAAAACAAAAAAAATTTCTGAGGGGTGATATGAAACGGAAAATGACTGGGTAAGTTAGGGATACGAAAACAAGATATCCATGATCCTAACCCCAAGGAGAAACTACTATGAAGACCGAATTTAAAGCAAAATTCTTACAACACGTTGCTAAGAGAAACAAAGAAGAGGGTTTCACCCTAATTGAATTGTTGGTTGTTATCATCATTATCGGGATTTTGTCTGCGATCGCGTTACCTTCTTTCTTGAATCAAGCTAATAAAGCAAAAGAGTCTGAAGCAAAACAATACCTGAGTGCAATTAACAAAGGTCAGCAAGCATATTACACCGAAAACAGTAAATTCACTACCGACATTTCAACTCTTGGTGTGGGTATCAAGACTGAAACAGAGAATTTCTCTTATGTATGCGCCGAGCCAGGGAAAGGGGGAATTAACTGTACAGCAACCTCTACGGGAGATGCTATTCGCTCCTATCTGGGAGCCGTCTATTTAATAGACATTAGTGACTCAGAAACAACATCAAGAAGTCTGCTCTGCCAAACAACCAAGCCAGGTGAAAAACCGGGTGCGATTGCAGTAGTTGACGCTTATCCCAAAGATGGTGATCCCACTTGTCCTGATGGTATGACAGATGTCTAGATTTATCGTGAAAACCTTCCTTTCGTGATTGGAGACAATTTTCTGGTAATGTAGGTGGGTGGCGGTCGCTACCCCCTTATTTTTTGTCAGTAGGTTGGGTTGAGGAACGAAACCCAACAATATTTTCGGTTGTTGTTGTGTTCTTAGGTTGCGCTAGCGCTTAACCCAACCTACTAATTCTAACAATGTTTTTGGTTGTTGTTGGGTTGTTGTTGGGTTGCGCTAGCGCTTAACCGAACCGACTAATTCCAACAATGTTTTTGGTTGTTGTTGGGTTGTTGTTGGGTTGCGCTATCGCTTAACCGAACCGACTAATTCTAAGAATGTTTTCGGTTGTTGTTAGGTTATTGGGTTGTTGTTGGGTTGCGCTAAGGCTTAACCGAACCTGCTAATTCTAACAGTGTTTTCGGTTGTTATTGGGTTGTTGTTGGGTTGCGCTAGGGCTTAACCGAACCGACTAATTCCAACAATGTTTTTGGTTGTTGTTGGGTTGTTTTTGGGTTGCGCTATCGCTTAACCGAACCTACTAATTCCAACAATGTTTTTGGTTGTTGTTGGAGTGTTGGGTTGCGCCAGAGCTTAACCCAACCTACGGTATGATCACGAATAATGCGAACATAATATGAGAATGTCTTCTTCTGACTCAGAAACAATCAATTGGCAACAACAAGCCGAGAAATGTCTACTCAATGGCGATTATCTGCAAGCAAGCCGTCTCTACGAAAGCGCAATAGAAACGGAACCGGATGTAAAATCCCATTACTGGAATTTTGGGCTGATGCTGCTGTTGCAGGGAGAGGAAGCCGAAGCACAAACAACTTGGCTATTTGCAATGGCAGAGGGGGAACCGGAGGAAGTTGAACAGTGGACAATAGAATTAATCCAGGTTTTGAAAAGGGAAGCTCAACGACGAGAATATTTAGAAGATTGGGCTGTGGCTTGGGCAATTCGGCAACATATCCGAGAAATTAATCCCACTGATATCAATAATATATTAAATTTAATTGCACTGAGTATTTTTCTCAAAACCTACACTGGAGAGGAATTCAGTTCCTTTGATGTATTTGAGTTGCTTCAGTCTGAGTCATCGGTTGAGGTTGATTCTCAACTGTTACTGCTGGTTTTACAAACCGTTCTAAATTATGCCCCTTTAGATCCTCAATCCTTAGAATTCACCAAAGCTTGTTTGCCTTATGTTTCCGGTCAAAGCGAGTTGATCGATGTATTAAACACAACTGCGACTATAATTTCGATGACTCATCATCAGGCAAAGTTGGCGGTTGAATATGCTGAATTTGCTTTCCAGTTGGAACCGGAAAATACAACGGTTTTGTTTCTGATAACAACTCTTTATCAAAGAGCAGGAAACCTTGACAAAGGGATAGAACTTGCAAAGTATTGTTATGCGGCTCTTGAAGATTTAGCGGATAAAGTTTATGCAAATCACTTAATTTTGCGGGGATTGATGTCTGCTGGAGGCGGATCTGTAGTCGAAGTAAGTTCTATTCTGGAACGTCATGAAACTTTAGTCAATTCTTTCATAGAGTTAGACCCAGGCGATCTCACTCAAGAAGTGACGATGCGCCTATTTTCAACTCTATTTTTTCCGCCCTATTTACGAGATGAGCCGCAGGTTAATAATAAATTACGGCAACAAGTCGCTCAAATTTGTCAAAAGAATGTAGAAACTTATGCTGAAGATAAAGTTTCCCAATACAAACAAAAACTTGCGTCCCGTCAACCGATCAGAAATACCGATAAACCGTTGCGGGTTGGTTATATTTCTTATTGTCTGCGAAATCATTCGGTGGGATGGTTGGCACGATGGCTATTTCACCATCATAACCGAGAAAAGTTTCAAGTTTATGCTTATTTAATTAATGCAAAAGGTCGAGAAGATGGTTTACAAGATTGGTATGTGAATCAAGTCGATAAAGCCCATGAATTTCCTGCGGGTTGTGGGGAAATTGCGGATCTAATCTCCGACGATGAAATTGATATACTTATCGATCTCGATAGTATTACTCTCGATGTAACTTGTGAGATTATGGCACTCAAAACCGCACCTGTTCAGGTGACTTGGTTGGGTTGGGATGCTTCAGAAGTGCCAAATATTGACTACTATATTGCCGATCCTTATGTATTGCCAGAAAATGCTCAGGACTATTACAGCGAGACAATTTGGCGGCTCCCCCAAACCTATATTGCTGTCGATGGTTTTGAAGTTGGGCTGCCAACGCTGCGACGGGATGAGCTAAATATTCCCGGTGATGCGGTGATTTATCTAAGTTCTCAGAGGGGTTTTAAATATCACCCACAAACCGCAAAAATGCAGATGGAGATTCTTAAACAAGTCCCGAATAGCTACTTTTTGATTAAGGGTATAATGAAGCAAGATATAGTCAAAGAGTTCTTTATTCAACTCGCAAAAGATGAGGGAATTAACCCAGATCGCTTAATCTTTTTATCGGGAGTACCCAGTTCGATAATTCATCGAGCCAATTTAGCGATCGCAGATGTGGTACTTGATACGTTCCCCTACAATGGCGCGACTACGACGTTAGAAACGTTGTGGATGGAAGTTCCAATGGTAACTCGTGTGGGTCAACAGTTTGCCAGTCGAAACAGTTATACAATGATGGTGAATGCGGGTATTAATGAGGGGATTGCTTGGACGGATGAGGAATATGTTGAGTGGGGAATTCGTCTAGGTACCGATGAAGTATTGAGACAGCAAGTGGCGTGGAAGTTGCGGAAATCTAAACAAACTGCTCCGTTGTGGAATGGGAAACAGTTCACCCGTGAGATGGAAAAAGCTTATCAACAAATGTGGCAAATTTATTTAGATTCTCGGGGTTGATGTTGTTGAATTTAGCCCCCCTCGCCCCCCAATTCTGGGGGGAATAAGATATTTGAAGTTTCCTATTTTTGTCAAATTCCTATTCTGCTATATTCCTGCTCCCCTCTCTCATGTTTGGGAGAGGGGCTAGGGGTGAGGGCAAGAGAGATTTAGGGGGGCGGGGGGAAATCTGCTTCTGCTATTTGGAGAATGCGGGTGAGAACAGTTTGCAGATCGCTGAGAACTTCTTCGTTGGTAAACCTCAACACTCGATAACCAAAAGATTGAAGATGCTGTGTTCGAGCTTCGTCATAGGCTGTCTGCTGAGTATGAATTTCTCCATCAACCTCAATGACTAATTTGCAGGATGGACAATAAAAGTCAACAATAAACTGTCCTACAGGATGCTGACGGCGAAACTTGAGTCCTGCCAGTTGACGACTACGCAAGGCGCTCCATAATTGCGCTTCAGCAGGAGTTAGATTTTGCCGCAAATAACGAGCAGCCTGCTCAGTTTGCGGATTAGTTCCACGAATTCTAGGAGAATCTTTTGACATTAGTGTTGCCCTCTAAATTCCCTGACCCTGCAATCCCAAATAATCAGGATACCTGAAAGATTCTGAAATTTCCCCCCAAAGTTGGGGGGATAAAGGGGGGCTAAATTGTGTTGTCATATCAGCTAACCGAACATTTATCATTGAATCAAAATCGTCTCCCTTCTTCGATCATCTCTCGAATTGATTGCTGATCGATAGATATTTCTTGTCGGAGTTGCTGCATTCCTGCAATGGTGTCTTGAATCGATTGTCGAGTGACAAGCTTTCCCCAAACGTTATAGCGGGGTTGGGATGAATTTTGAGATAATGACTGGTAAACTATTGTGACCTCTATATCTGTATCTCTGATCTCTGTTGGCATTTGCACTTGTAAGATTCCATCTGAGCCGATGTGAGTTTTTAACTGAATACTTTGCATGACAAGTCTCCGATAATATTTTTATCTTAAAGGATATCAAATAACAATGCACGACTTCTTCTCTAGGCTCACCAATGACATATCAGATTAATTACTCCCCTCTCCTTGCAGGAGAGGGGCTGGGGGAGAGGTCACGGGATTTAGGGAAATTACTTAATACTATAACTCCCGAATTTGACTCGATGCAAACACTTGCTCACAGGTTAATTCTAACTCGGGAAAAGTAGCAGAAATAATGCGATCGCTTCCGGTAAAAGACTGGACTTGATATTCACCCTCAACTAACTGATAAACAAAAATTTTCGGCTGTTTAGGATTTCCTAAAAGGGTGCGAGAACCAATCGCCAAATAATCAACAATCCAATATTCAGGAATTCCCAAGCGTTGATATTCATCTCGTTTATCGATATAATCATCTTCCCAATTAGTTGAAACTACTTCTACAGCAAGTTGAATGGGTTCTGTTAATGCGCCATAGGTTCGCACGTTGCTATTCCAAACTTCCGCTTTCACTACACCAACATCAGGATTTCTTCCCCGTTCTTCTCCTTCTTGAGTTATGGTTTTAATGATGATATCTTTATCAACAATATAGTCTAAATTTAGGCGATCGCTTTCCCGATAAAAGCAACGAACTAGAAACCGAGCCACATTTTTATGAGCGCGAGTGGGTTCCCCTTTTAGGAGTTCTCCGTTTACCAGTTCATACTGTCCGAAACCATCGGGATACTGTTCTAAAAATTCGAGAAAGGTTAGCTTGTTAGTCGTGGTTAATGTCATGGCTTTTCAATAAAAAAGCAGTTTTAATCGGAGATATTTTTTGATTGAAGTTGCAGAGAGTTAAAGATACTATCAGGATTTTCCATCGTAACTTACATGACTGATGCTATAATTATTTATGAACTGTAGGGGTGCAAGCCTTGCACCCTTCTGTCTTTATCTTAAACTGTCTAATTCAAAAGTTGGAAGATTCTCTGTATTAGTTTTTTGAATGGCTTCTTGATTCTCATGTTCTAGGATAATTCGACCCTGTAAATGAGGCATCAAAGCTGACCATTGAGCATTACTCAATTGTCCAATCAGTGAAATATTCGGTTCATCAGAGACTTCTAATTCTTCCTGCATCATCAGATTCATAATAACACTAGAAAGAGCTAAATCCGCTTCTTCCCCTGAAATATTGCTATTATCAATGAGTAAGGTAATCTGCTCACTTTTGGGATGAGTCAGAACAGCTTTAATAACCTCTCCTAATTCTACACTGAGCAATTCTTCCGATTGTGACCAATCTGGGAAAATGATAAAGTTGTGTTCTCCTAATTTCAAATGCTGCAATGTTGCATTGATCAAAGCTGAACTCACTTTATCAGCCATTTTCGACCAAGTGAATTTTTGAACTTGTTGCAGTCCCGTTTCGATGAGTTGACGGCGAACTTCTGGTTTCTGCACCTGACAAAGCGCATTCGCCATTGCATTCACATCCGTCTCATTCACATAAATTGCTGCTTCTCCAGCCACTTCAGGAATTGAGGAATTATAGCAAGTAATCACCGGACAACCACAAGCCATCGCTTCAGCAACAGGCATCCCAAAACCTTCATATAATGAAGGATAAACTAATGCAGTTGCACCCGAATATGCGATACTGAGTTCCTCATCGCTGAGTTGGAGAGGATGAACCACGCAACCGGATGTAAACTGTCGATATTCAGCACTCAGCCAGAGACTACTTCCGCCTGTACAGACAATTTCAAACCCTTGTTTGCTGTAAAGTTGAGCAAAAGCTTGGAAAAATAAACCTGCATTTTTATAATTACTTCCGGCACCGACTAAAATAAAGTAAGGTTTAGTAATGCCATACTTCATTTTAAATTGATTAATATTGGCTTGACTGTTGAGTGAAAAGACTGGAGAAACCCCACATTGAGCAACTGTTACTTGTTCGGGGGAAATTCCCGAAAAACACTTCACTAAATCAGAAGCCGTATTTTCTGAAATCGAAACATAGGCGGAGGCGTGACGAATTGCATGATGTTTTTCCCGCCACATGGGTTCATTGAAATCTGCACCCAACACTTCAGGAATCATGTCATAAGCCATGAAAACGGATGGCGTTGAAATGGGGGTTGTGTAATAAGTTGAGATGAATAAATCAGCTCCTTCTTCATCACAAACTTGTTGCAACATTTCTCGATCTGCTTCCGTTTGATTGTAGTCATAAGCAGGGAGAGTGCGATAAAAAATCCCGGGAATTTTTGGTACAGTTCCAACTCGATCAAGTACAACAATATTTTGAGAAAATCCATTTTTAGCCCATTCTTCTAACAAGGAACGCCAAACCCGTGCAATTCCAGTTTTATACATTTGGAAAAACACACCATCAATCACTATTTTTGAGTGATTCTGAGGCGGATGAGTTTCTTCTACTCTAGGTGTTTGAGGTGTTTGACTGGAATTGACACTTGATATTGCTTGTTGGAAGTCTTTCTCTATCAAAGAGAGGGGTTTATTTTGTGGGAGGGGTAAACTATACAGAATCTCAAATACATTAGATGGTAATTGTTTTTCTGTTAAAAGATGTACAGAACTTCCATTTGTATAAAAATTGAGGTGGAATTTTTCAGCGATAATGGATAGAGATTGAGGAGTATAAATCGAGATATGTTGACCCTCATGTAAAGCATAATACCACCATTCGTTAGGTTTAGGATTTTCTGGAGGGAGTAACTGAGTGCTGAATAAAATATTTTTAGAAAGTTTTAGAATTTGTTCAATCTCATTTAGGGGATTTACTAGATGTTCAAACACCTCAAAAGCAGTTGCTAACTCGTAGCTTTCCTGTAATTCAGCGACAAATCCTTGAGCAAATAAATTCTGGCAATATTTATCATAACCATAAAAATTTAACCCGAAATCTCTCATCATGCGAACCAGTAAGCCGTAACCGCAGCCATAATCTAAAAATTTATCTTTTAGATCAAAATAGCTTAAAATCAGCTTTTCTGTTAATCTAGAAAAACTGAGATTTCTGGAAATCAATCCAACATCACTATTGGCAATTGGAGTTAAGTAAGCTTCATCGAGCCAGTAAGGTTGTTCAGTTTGAATAAAGCCGCAATTTGAGCATTGAAAATAGTTTACTGTATGCTTATTTAAAACTAATGCAGTATCAAATAAGTAAGATTCAGAGTTGCATATTTTACAGATAGGGGTCTGATCAAAAACTGTATTGATTGCCATTTTAATTCTAATTAGAATTGAACTTTTAAAAATGTATTTTAAAATTTCTACACTGTTATTTTGATCTGTTACTCTACTGAGTTTAATTGAACTAATAACGCTTTATAATCTTCTCTCTCTGGACTCAACTGAACCAACTTTTCTAACGGTTCAATCGCGCCTTTCGGATCATTTAATTGTAGCCGAACATTCATCAAACCTTCTAAAGCCGTTAAGTTCTCAGGTTCTCTCTGCAATACACTTTCATAGCCTTTTTCTTGTGCTTTTAACTGCACTTCAGCAGAATCAACTTCTGTTGTTTCCGGTTGATTTTGTCGCTGCAAAGCATCCTTAAACATTGGAACCAGGGTAAATAAAGTTGAACCGCCAAACCCAATCACTCCAATGAATGCGATTAACTTTTGTTTGCGTTGAAGGCGGCGTTGACGGGACTCCATATATTCTCGTTCTGCACTGGTCATATCTGCCTCACTGGGGTTGCTACAACAGCCTACTCCCTTAAACTACCCAACTTTTGATCAAAAGCGATCGCGCTGTCCGACAAATCGCGCCTCGAACTCAACCCACCGCCTGAACTATTATAGATGATGTGCGATCGCCTTTTACTTATCCTACCGCGAAAATGGACGTTCAAAACTTTATTCAGCAGCTCCCCAACTTCTATGACAACTGGGAACGTGAGACGGTTCAGCCCAAATCAAACCCATTTCAACAGGTACTCGAACAAAAAAACCCAGAAATGTCGGTTAATCTCATGCAGTTACTTAACGTTGCGGTGGACTGTTTAGAAGCCTCGGAAATGTATTGCGAAATTGGAACTCAGGACGGTTTTTCACTGATTGCTGCATTGTTCGGTCATCCTGAAACAATGGCTTATGCTGTTAGTGAAATTTCCGATAATACTATTTTAGAACAACTCCTAGAAAATGTACAGTCTTTTAATTTAGAAGAACAGATTATTTTTTGTAATCAGGATTTTGAGTCTTTTTTATTGGAATTGCGAGAAGTTGAAACCGATACTCAAATCGGAGTTTACTATTATCAAGGTTTATCGGATTATCGCTCAGTTTTGATGAGTTTACTTTTGGTTCAGCCTTTTTTAACCCCTCAAGCCCTGATTTTAGTTGATTCTGCGGATATAGACACAGTACAACAAGCGATTTGGGATTTTATGGCGGCTTATCCCCAATGCCAAATTTTATTAGACGGTTGTGACTCAATTAACCTCAATCAAATTTTAGGATCAGAAATCCAACTTTTAAGCTGGAATGCTGAACAAACCTTTAACTATTCAGTTTCCACTTTTCAAGATCAACAATCTCAAATCGTTCTTCATGCCATTCAAAATATACAACAGTTTCAGCCCGAAGTCAATCTCAGCCAAATTTATGATCAAGCGGTTCAATCTCACGCCCAAAAACAATATGAAATCGCCGAAAAACAGTATAAACAATTCCTCCAATGGCAACCCAATCATGCAGAAGCTTGGCATCAACTCAGTATCCTCTATTATGAAAGAGAACAGTATTCAAAATCGGTCGAAGCCATTCTCAAATCTTTAGAAATAGATAAATCAATTGCAGTTAGACATTATCATCTGGGATTGGGTTTAGAAAAGCTAGAGAAATATTCAGAAGCCATTACCGCTTATCAAACCGCTATTGAACTTGATAATAGTTTAGTCTACGCCTATCAAAACTTAGGAAATCTAATTAAACAGCAAGGTTCACTGACTGATGCTGAAGCTATTTATCGAAACGCAATTGCAATCAACCCGAACCATTGGGGAAGCTATCTAAATTTAGGAAACATTCTGTTTGAACAAACTCGTTTTGAAGATGCGATCGCCATTTATCAAACCGCTTTAAACCTGAATCCCGATGCAATAGAAGTTCAACAAAACCTTAATATTGCTGAATCAGCAAAAGACAACCCCGCACCTATTTATTATAGCTTTGCTCAACAGTATTATCAACAGGGAAAATACAACGAAGCAATTCAATTCTTTCAAAACTATCTAAACCTTCAACCCGGAGAAGTTGAACTCTATGCAACCCTGAGTGATTGTTTTAATCAAATTCATCAACCTCTAGACGCAATAAAAGTTCTACAAACCGGAACACAAATTCATCCGACATCAGGACAATTGCACTTTTCTTTGATTTTACAGTTACTCCGCCAAGCAGAAACAGAAGCGGCAATTTATCAAGCGGAAACTGCTTTTAACCATCTTCCTGATGACTATACATTTAAACTGATGAAACATCTGATTGTTCCGATTATCTATCATAACTCTGAATCAATCAATTATTACAGAAAACGATTTGAACAAGAACTCCAAACTTTAATTAACACTACTCGTTTAGAGACTCCAGAAGAAAGAGAAAGTGCATTCTGGGGTTTAAGTCGATGGACGAATTTTTATTTAGCCTATCAAGCCCATAACGTCGTTGAATCTCAAAAAAATTATGGTAAATTAGTTCATCATATTATGGCGGCTAACTATCCCAACTGGGTAAAACCGTTAACGATGCAAAAGGTTGAACAAAAAATTAGAGTCGGATATATTTCTCATTATCTACATTCCTATAGTGGCACCCTTTGGTTAACGGGATGGTTGAGATTTTGTAATCACGATAATTTTGAGGTTTACTGTTATTATACCAGTAATACTCCCGATCCGATTACTCAAAAATTCCGGCAATATAGTGATGTTTTTCATCAAATACCCGGAAACTTACCAGCCGTTTGTCAACAAATTCTGAACGATAAACTGCATATTTTAGTCTATCCTGAAATTGGTATGGATGCACCGACAATGCAAATGGCGGCTTTACGTTTAGCCCCTATTCAATGTACCGCTTGGGGACACCCAGTAACAACGGGACTCCCAACCATTGATTACTTTTTATCGAGTCAGTTAATGGAACCGGAAAACGCACAGGAACATTATTCAGAAACTCTGGTTCGTTTACCGAATATTGGGGTTGCTTATCCCAAACCGAAAGATATTCCAAATTTAACAAAAAGCCGTTCAGATTTTAATATCCCAGAAGACTCTATTCTCTATTTTTGCTGTCAAGCGCCGTTTAAATATTTACCGCAATACGATTATATTTTACCAGAAATTTCCCAGGGAGTTCCTAATGCGAAGTTTCTCTTTTTAAGAGGAACAATTTTAATCCCTCGCCTCGAACGTGCTTTTGCTGCTGTCGGTTTAAATCACGATAATTATTGCATTCATCTTAGTATTCCTGAACGTTCAGATTATTTGATGTTAAATCTACTTTCAGACGTGTTTTTAGATACGTTTACTTGGTCGGGGGGAAATACCTCTTTAGAAGCGATCGCCTGTAATTTACCCATTGTAACTTGTCCGGGTGAATTTATGCGAGGTCGTCATGCAGATAGTTTCTTAAAAATGTTAGGTGTGACGGATACTATTGCTCAAAATGAAGCCGAATATATTGACATTGCGGTTAAATTAGGTTTAGATTCTGCTTGGCGAAAAGATATTTCTCAACGAATGAGTCAACGTCAAGATCACTTATTTGATAATGAAACTTGCGTTAAAGGACTAGAGGAGTTTTATCAACAAGTTTTTCGGGACTTTTAATTAAATTTAGGGTAAATTTAAAACTCATCATCTGCTTCTAACTGTTCGGCTAACTGATGTAATTCACTCAAAAATTGTCGAACTTCGTCTTGAAATTGATGCCAGACAGGAGGATACTGTTCAATAAGTTGTTCTAGTCGAACCGGATCTAACTCAAAACCATAAAGATTGCGAACAATATGCCGAAAGCCGAGATAATCTTGTAAGCGGCTAATTGTATCTTGACTTAGGACTTTAGGAAGTCCTTCTCGTTCAACTCCCATTCGATTTAAGAGTCGTTTATACCAATCATAACTAGAGGGAAGGATACCATTTAACTCAGATGCTATCAGTTGAAAAATACGTTCACAACCCGTATATAAATTGTGCAGTTTTAAAGCAACACTTTCATAAAAAATAGTAGCAAGTTCTGGAGTCCGCCTCATCTCTTGCTGAACTTGATTAATCCCACTTTCTAAACGTCCTAAGCGTTCTAACTCTACTTCAATATCAGTGGTCAGTTCCCGAACTTGACTTGCTGAAATCTGCCTCATAAATACATTCTCCTGTCTCCAAAACTCGTTGGCGAAAATGAGGTTCTAAATCTTCTATTGGTTTTAAGTCTACCCATCGATCTGTTAGACGATTGACTGCTGATAATGCGGTAAAAAAATCCTGCTTTCTAATCCCTTCGACTGCAATATCAATATCAGACTCAGCCGTAAATTTATCTTTAACTAATGACCCAAAGACAATCACCTTTGTAACGTTAAACTTCTCGACTAGAACATTAACAATCTCAACTAACTGTGAACGCGCTTGCAGTACCATTCGCTGATTTTGGGCTTTTTGCTGGGCTTGACGTTTTCTCCAATATTGAATGCGATCGCTCAAAACACTCGACCCCCATTTCCCTATAACATCTATTATATTACCGCAGTAAGCGACTGTCGCACTACAACTGCTTTGGGCTTCATTCCGAAAAGAAACCGGGTGTAACTTCCCGAATATTGTGGGGGGAAAATCTACACTTCCAGGGAAACAGACGAACTGTAATTATATAAATATACGAAATGTCAACGAGGTAGCCCAATGAAAAACCTAGTTCAATCCTTCTATAATTGGTATAGTCACACGCTGCGTAACACTAAATACCGTTGGGTATTGATTCTCGGCACCTTACTTTATTTGTTGAGTCCGATTGATATTGCTCCTGATTTCATTCCCATTATAGGATGGATTGATGATGGAATTGTTGCGACTTTGTTTGTGACAGAAATTTCTCAGTTGTTGCTAGAACGTCTCAAGAGTAGTCCGAATAAAGCATCTACTGAAGTTGCTGAAGCTCAGGTTGTTGATGCTGAAAAAACGGTTGTCGATGTCACCGCAAGTTAGGTAATCGTTCAGGGGATGGGTGCTTCCGCAGCAAGTTGACTGTTCGAGAGAATTTACATCCCCTTTTCAGTTTAAAGTTTTGTATTATTGTTGAATTTGTAACTGAATTTTGTATAAAAACCCGGTTTCTTTGAGAAACCGGGTTTTTGAGGTATATTTGTATCTTGAAGAACAGATTAAAGTTTAATTTATATTTTTGTTAAAATAGAATAAATAATTTTCACGATCTCTAGATTCTGGGTTTAAAATTTTAGCCACCTGTAGAGATATTATTTTTTTAAGATGAAACGGTCGAACTTTTCCCGACGAGATTTTTTAAAAGCCGCCGCATTCGCCTCTTTTCTTTCGACTGTTGGGGGTCATTCTCTGTTTGCTTTATCTGCTCCCAGTCGAAAATTAATTTCAGCCCAAGACTGGTTAAGTGATAACATTTTTTTACAAGGGATTAACGCTCCGGTTTTTCAAGAAGTCGATGTTGAAAACTTAAAAATAACCGGGGAAATTCCCGCAGATTTGAACGGAATGTATATGCGAAACGGCCCTAATCCATACTTAAAACCAGTTGCTTATCAATATCCCTTAGAAGGCGATGGAATGATTCATGCGGTTTATCTCAAAGATGGAAAAGCCAGTTATCGAAATCGCTGGATTATGACTAAAAGTTTACAGCAAGATATTGAGGGAAAAGAACGACAAAATATGCCCCTTGTTAACTTTGCCAATACCAATATTGTCCCCTATGGAGATCATTTATTAGCCTTGTATGAAGTCGGACTCCCTTATAAAATGTCTAGTGATTTAGAAACATTGGGAGAGTGGGATTTTGGTGGAGAACTTGAAGAGGCAATGACTGCACATCCCAAGGTTGATCCGAAAACAGGAGAGTTACATTTTTATCGTTATTCTCTGTTGGCGGCTCCTTATTTAGTGTATTATGTCGCTGATAAACAGGGAAAAATTATCCGTAAAACTCCCATTGAAATGGCATCTCCGGCACTCATACATGATACGGCGATTACTGAAAATTACATCATTTTCTTTCATTGTCCTCTGGTTTTTAATGTATTTCAAGCCCTCGGGGGGCAATTTCCGTTTGAATGGAAGCCTGAATATGGAACAAAAATCGGCTTAATTCATCGGAAAAATGTTGATCAAAAACCGATTTGGATTGAAACAGAACCCCTGTGGATGTGGCATTTTATGAATGCTTATGAACAACAGGGAGAAGTTGTTGTTGATTTTGCCTATCATAATCAGATAAAATTAGAACCCACTGCTGTAACTTCTGGAAAAGAGATCAAATCTCATCTACAACGATTAACAATTAATCCTCAAAATAAAACAGCCAAACATGAACCTTTAGATGATCGAGTGGTTGATTTTCCGACGTTTGATTTTCGGAAAACTGGACAACCCTATCGGTTTGGATATACGCCTCATATTGATATCGAATTAATCGCCCAAAAGAAAATTCCTAACTATTTTTCTGAACTCATTCAATATGATTTAGAACGGAAAGTTACTCATGTTCATCGCTTCAAACCCGGACGGTATTGTGGTGAAGCGAGTTTTATTCCCAAACAAGGACAAGAAGCTGAAGATCAGGGATATGTAGTCACATTTGTCTTTGATGAAACAACAGCAACCAGTAGTTTAGTAATTCTTGATCCGGCTAATTTTGCAGGTGAACCTCTGGCTGAAATTCATCTTCCGGTTCGGGTTCCCAGTGGTTTTCATGGGAATTGGATTTCAACAGCAATATAATGGCAACATATATTGTTACGCTTCCTGAATTGTTGCAAATTCATTGTTCTATGAGGTATAACTGGGGAGAATAAAAACCCGGTTTCTCTAATCAACAGGGTTTTGAAAATGTAATCTACAGCAGGTTTATTGGAAAATAGAACATTGCTGTAAAAATCGGGTTGGAATTTCGGGATAATTTCCCCAATGTAAGTGTAAATAAGACGCATGAAGATTAACCAATGACCATCCCTCGGTTATTGTTTCATTGCCTTTATTTTTACCATAACGCTTCATTTGATAAACAGGATTCTTGGACTCTATCGTGAGTTCTGAACGATGAAACTGATGTCCGAAAATAGTTGTATCTTTGGGTAATAAAGGACTTTCTTGCAAAGTTGTTGCTTGATAATATCCTAATTTAAGCTGTTTTCCCATGAAGGCTTTTGTCGGAAGACTACCAACCATTGGCCAGGATTTGTTCTCAAAATCAATAATGTCTTCGCATAAGTACATTAAACCTCCACATTCTGCATAGGTCGGTATTCCTATGGAGATCAGATTTTGAACAGCTTTTCTAACTGATAAATTTGCGGATAACTGTTCAGCAAAGAGTTCGGGAAAGCCACCCCCAAAATAAAATCCTTGAATATTGTCAGGAAGTTTAGTATCGTTTAAAGGACTCCAAAAAATTAATTCCGCTCCGAGTTTTTGTAAAATATCTAAGTTATCTTGATAGTAGAAACTGAAGGCTTGATCGCGCGCCACAGCAATTTTAACGGGATCATAAAAACTAGGTTTTGTAGCATTTGATTGAACATCTACTGTTGTCGTCGTTTTTAATAAGGGAAGGAGTTTTTCCCAGTCAAAACAGTTGGCGGCTAAATTTGCGAGTTTGTCAACTAAAATGTTGAGTTGAGGTAGTTCATCAGTAGGAACTAAGCCTAAATGCCGCTCTGGGAGGTGAATTTTATCTTGTCGTCGTACTACCCCAAAAATGGGAATTTGGAACGGTTCTAGAGCTTCTTTTAACAGTTCAAGATGGCGATCGCTGGCGACTTTATTTAGGATTAAACCTGCAAATTTTAATTGAGGATTGAGGGTAGTAAAACCATGAACAATTGCGGCGACTGAACCGGATAATCGACTACAATCTATGACGAATAAAATAGGTAAATTGAGGATTTGAGCAATATGAGCGGTAGAAGCTGTAGGGGTGTGACTATTGGGGGGTGAAACGCCGTCAAATAACCCCATAACCCCTTCGATCAGAGCATAATCAGCGTTTTGAGTATGAGTAGTAAAACACTGTTTAATATAAGCTTCTGATGTGAGAATGGGATCGAGATTATAACAGGGTTTTTGAGTGACAAATTGATGAAACATCGGATCAATATAATCAGGGCCAACTTTCAAAGATTGGATATTAAATTGTTTTTGTTGAAGATAGGCCAGAAGAGCGAGGGTAATGGTTGTTTTACCCGATCCACTTCGATCAGCAGCAATAATCACGCTCATTTGCAATTTCTCCTTGAAAATACTGAAAGTCCATGTATCTAAGTTTACCAGCTTAAGTTGGGTATAAATTTTACAACTAAAGTCCGGTAGAAATATGGAGAAAATAGCCTTGACTTTTGGCAGTAATTTTTGAGACAATCGTGTTAGAATGCAAAAATAAATTGATCAATTGCAAAACAGATGAATAGGATTGAAGATCACCCGATCTAAATAAAATTTAGAGGAGATCAACAACTGTTAAAGGTAATGACAAGAGCCGGAAATTGGGCGGGGTGTTAGGGCAGAGATTGAAGCGATCAAAAGCACAAATATTTGTGATATAAATCACAACAAGAGTGAGTCAAAGCTGTTTAACAAGCTATTCAACAATTGAGTTTTGCAACTATTTCTAATTTTGACCCCAGAAAAAACCACAGAAAGGTTCAATAAAGAGCCATGTTAAAGCAGAAGAGAAAAAATTTCCTCGAACCCCTAAACAAAAATGCTTTGTTTGATCGGTTGCCGCCCGAGGTTCAGGAATGGGCGCAGAGTTTACCCTGGAACGAACGACGTTATGTTTTGTCCTTGTGTTATATTTTGTGCGGTTCCTCCCCGGAGAAGCAAGCCGAGTTTTTAGATGAATATACGGCTGATGGTTTAGTCTCTAAACTCTTAGAAGATGTTGATACGCTGCAACGAATCAAGCGGTATTTAAGCTGGTTTAAACTCGACACGAATTTGAATGAATCTCTTTTGAGAAACTACATCAAACAGTTTTATGTCCACTCCGCTCAAGATGCTCGTTGTCAGCCCTATGAATATCTGGAATCTGCCTTGAGATTGGCTTTAAACCCCGAAGATAAAGATAAAGTGTTTTATTATGTTTTAGGGTTTGAGTTATTAAAATTGATGTTCAATATGAGTTGGCTTCAGCATGAACGCTTATCTCGACTGCAAAGAAACCCAGATGATTTCATCAGAAACTATATCAAACCCATTCAAAATACACACAAACTGAATGGAATCGTCGTTCCCAAAGATGAACGAATATTTTTCGCTCGCCGAGATTATTTCGTCAAGAAACCCGAAATTTCTTCCCGCAAACTCATCGAACTAATTCTTGTGACCTTTACCACGGATCAAGTGATTAACTGTGGCTTTTCAGTGACCCGTCATATTCGCTCTGTAGAATTTGACTATGACTATGTATTCAATCCTTCGGAGGAATCAGAAAGTATCTTTCCTTGGGAATGTGAATCTATGATAGGATAAAATAGATCAACCCCAAAAAAACAGAGGCTTGAATCCGTAGTATCTGAATCGAGTCCCTCTACCTAGCTCTAAGTTCAGATGGCGCTCTCACCTCTAGCCACCAAACGCCGAACTGAGGAATTAACGTGCTATTGTCAAAAGGCTTTGAAGTAGAAATGTATACTGGCAGTCCTCAAGGAGAAGTTGTCGGCCTTTCGGATCGGATTGTCGCTGAACTCGAGGGATTTGTGCGAGAACCCGATACTCGCAATGTCGAGTATACGACAGCACCTTTGTACAGCTATGATCGCCTGTTATGTGCATTGCTCAAGCCCAGGCGATCGCTACGAGAGACTCTCAAGCAATGGGGAAACTATACCCTCATTCCGGGAAGTACCCTGTCTTTGGGTGAGAGCGACACCTTCTATCGCTCCGATCCCAACAATCCTTATCATACTCACATCGAGGAAACCTACGGCACAACCGTTGTCACCTCCAGCATTCACATCAATATTGGCATCAGTGACCCGGAACTGTTGATGCAAGCGATTCGTCTAGTTCGGGTGGAAGCGCCGCTATATTTAGCCCTGAGTGCCTCCTCTCCCTTTCTCGACGGCCAACCGACAGGCAATCATTCCACACGCTGGTCTGTTTTTCCACAAACACCTCAACACGTTCCGTTATTTGAAAGTCACGCTCATTATATTAACTGGACGGAAGAACAACTGGCACTGGGAACCATGTACAATGTCCGTCATCTGTGGTCGTCTGTGCGACCCAATGGCGATCGGCGTCCCTACAATCTCAATCGCCTCGAACTGAGAATTTGTGATCTAGTTGTTAACCCGGTGGCCTTACTGGCTGTGACAGCCTTATTAGAAGCCAGACTGTGGCAGATGTTTGCCGATCGCCGCCTTGATCCGCTAGAACAAAGTGATTTTCCAGCCAGTAGCAGAGCTTCCGACTTGATGACCTTAACCGAAGAAAATGAAGCCGCCGCCGCTCGTCTGAGTTTAGACGCTCCCCTGCGACATTGGAAAGATGGCCAAGTGATTTTGGCTCGTGATTGGATCGAGCAACTCTATCAAGAAGTCAGGCCTGTTGCGAAACAGCAAGGCTTTAGCTGCTTTTTGTCTCCGGTGAAGAAAATTTTGCAAGAGGGAAATACCGCTCAACAATGGTTGAGACTGCATCAACAGGGGTTGAGTAGTCGCCAGATTGTGCAGAATGCGATCATTGAGATGGAACAGCAGGAACAAGAGTTTGAAGACAAATTGTGTCAACCTTCTCTGGTTGCATAAGCGTAATAAAAGTTTAGAATATCTTATCTTTCAACTTTTCGTGGAAATATAAAGAAAAACTATGAATTCGGGTCAAATTTCTGGCAAACTCGTAAGAGAATTCCTTATTCCTCTATTTCTGTGACTGTGCCTGGCTGAAAGTCAAACCTTGATGATGGATAATTCATGCCCCGTGTTGTTTTGATTCAACCTCAGATTCCCCCCAATACGGGTAATGTGGCTCGAACTTGTGCCGCTACCCGTACAGAACTGCATTTAGTTGGGCCGTTGGGGTTTGAAATTCGCGATCGCGATTTAAAGCGGGCTGGCTTAGACTACTGGCCCTATGTTCCGTTGAAATTTCACCCCGACCTGGATGCCTTTAAACGGTATCACCAATATTGGGGAGGACGCTGGATTGGATTTAGTAAACGGGGTCAGCAGAATTACATCGAATTTCAGTATCAAGCCAATGATTGGCTGCTGTTTGGCTGTGAAACCGCCGGACTGCCGCCCGAGGTGCTTGAGGCTTGTGATGTGACAACTTCTATTGCGATGGATGAACCAGGTGTGCGAAGCTTAAACCTATCTGTGAGTGTAGCGATAGGCTTATTTGAGGCTCGTAGACAATTAGGCTTTTTCAAGGCCTAGTCCCTGCAAGAGAGAGTTTATGTTTTCCAAAAGATGCAGTGATTTAAACGCAAAAATCAGAAAACATAGATAACTTTTTTTTATAAGTTCCCGGATGGAGATTGGCTTGATAAGTGATAGATTTTATTCATCGTTAATCGGCTCCTCAATTCAGGGGACGAGGCTTTAAGTCTTATTCTGGGGTCAGTTCGGCTGCCAAATGGGTTGAATAGACTTGAAATAGGACTCACCCGTCCCAGTCGGGTAGCCGAGAAAAGATAGTTGTACTTTTCGAGTAAGTTAGTGTAGATTCACATCTGGACTCTTAGTCAATCAAGCGTCCTATTGTGATCATGATTGGGCAATTCGGCAGTTATTATTTGGCAGCAATCGGCCTTGAAGCGATTGTACTAACGAACAAATAACTTGCCGAAATGAACAAAGCAGGGTAACCTGACGTAAGCATTGATGACTTTCAGTGAGATCTATCAAGTTCTAAAAGTGATAAATATCACTGATGTGAGTTCGTTGAATAAACCAAGGACAGTTAAACGCTTCTCCATAGGAGGTCGTTCTTTGAAAGGAACAGTTCCACATTCAGACCAACCTGCCACGGATGCCAAGGAAAAAGAGGCTAAAGTGGTACCTGCACAGCAGGCAACATTCTCAGGGAGTAGTAAGGCATACACCTCGGCTGCTTTTCTGGGTCTAGCCATCGCCTCCGGTATTCTCTGGCCTGAAGGGAGTCATGCCAATACAGTACCCACTGCTGCGGCGACACTCACTCCAGAAATGCAGCCCTCCTCCGATGGAGTCTCCAACTCTCAAACGGGGGAAAATCAGGCAACTGCACCCGTAAAGGATTCCGAATGGCAACCTTCTTTGCTGCGGAATTTATCCAGGCCGATCGAAAACTCGAATACAGAAGATTCCGCCTTCGAGCCTGGAGAGCAGTCTGTGAAAGCTCCCAAATCCGGTTTAGCCGAATTGTCAGAGTCAGGGTTTCAAGCTCCGGTTGTGGGTTCAGAATCACTCCCAGATTCGCCAACATCCGCACCCGACGATGGCAGCCAGCCTAATTCCTCTCCTGTGGGTTCTGGTGGAGCGCTCTCGAACTCTTTTGGGGATTCATCAGCCCCTAGAGCCGAGCAACCCAACTACACCTTACCCGAGACGACAGGTACAAATCAGCCCTACGCTACACCTGAAGTGCCTGGAGCGATTGTTATTGAATCGGAATTAACGGATCACTCCGTTTCGGTTGTCTATCGCGTTAATTCGGGGGAAACCCTCGCTCAGATTGCCCGTCGTTATAATGTCTCTGTCGAAGAGATTATCAGAACGAATAATCTCCAAAATCCCAATTTAATACAAGCCAATCAAAATCTCCGAATTCCCCAACGATCTTCTCATCGTTCCCTTTTTCAGAACCCCTCTTCAAATCAGCCTGATCAGTTTGGACGTTCTCAAAATTTAGAAACGGAATCCCCATCGGGAGAAGAATCGGTTTCAACTCCAACAAGCGATGGTTTGGGATTGAATCAGTCCCGACTCAATGGTGCGGTTAAGCCTTTTGAGCTTTCCTCAGAGCTGAAGTCCAAAACCTCTAAACCGATTGGCAATCAGTTGAGCCGAGTGCAGCCTTACACCCTCACGCCTAATAGTCAGCCCGAGAGTCAGTTTTCTTTGGATCAACTGGCGATGATGAAAACTTCCGGTTCGATTACCGAGCCGACGGCGATTCCGGGTCAAACTCTGCTTGCTCGTGGCCAACTCCAGGCTCAACTGGTTTCCTCAACTGTCGATCTCAAGGCGAAGTCCTCTGGTGTCAAGGGTGAATCTCCTTCGGTCCATACCAGTCGTTTACGGGCTGATGTTGATCGATTGCGCCAAGAATACAAGCTCCAGCAGGCGCAACTGTTGGCTGATGCTTCTCAACAGATGCCTGATGAACCGTCGTCTCCCGAAGATCTTACGCCTACTAACGCTCAACAACCGTTGTTATTGCGTCGGGTTAATCCAGAGTTCAATCCTGATGCTTATCTGCGTCAGAAAGAGATTGCAGGCGGAAACAGTCAACCTCCTGAACAGTCTATCCCTGTCGCTGAGTTAGCCACTCAAGACGGTGCTGCTTCGCTGCAACCCTCTGAACAACTGCAAGCCCAACGCCAAAAGGATGATCCGTCTGTGGTGGCTACGGCACCTTTAGGCTCAAGTGCTTATGATCCGTTGAAAAATCCGGCTCTCGGGCGGATTGTTTCTCCCGATTTACCGCCTCTTCCAGGCCCGGATACCTATCTTCCTGGGGGTACGATGCGGTTTAATGGCTATATCTGGCCGTCGAGAGGGATTTTAACGTCGGGCTATGGCTGGCGTTGGGGACGGATGCACCAAGGGATTGATATTGCGGCTCCCATTGGGACACCGATTTTTGCGGCGGCTCCCGGTGTCGTGACTTATGCTGGGTGGAACAGTGGCGGCTACGGAAACTTGGTGGAAATTGAGCATCCTGATGGCAGTTTGACGCTTTACGCTCATAATGATCGCGTTCTGGTGAGTGTTGGTCAGAAGGTCGCCCAGGGTCATCAAATCTCGGAAATGGGAAGCACGGGTAGAAGTACAGGCCCCCATTTACACTTTGAGATTCATCCCTCTGGACAAGGTGCTGTCAATCCGATGGCTCTTCTTCCCAACGAACCGGATAATCTGTCTCAACGATAGGACGGATTTTTCAAAGGATCAGCGAACAGGGAACAGGAAACAGGGAACAGCGCAAACTTGCGGCGGGCGCGGTTTCCGGCGAGAGCGCAAAGTCCGTTGCGCGGGTTCCCCGCGTTGAAGGAACTTTGCAAGAGAGCAAAGTTTGCAAGACAGGGAACAGTTTTTCTTCCTAAGACTGTTTGCTGTCTTCTGAACTCCTGAACTCCCACTGTTCACTGTTCAGATTCAAAAATTTTTCAGTCGAAGGGCTTGCAATTTTTAATCGGGTTTTGCTATAATTGAAAATTGTTGATGAAACTCTGGCTCCGTAGCTCAGTGGTTAGAGCAGGGGACTCATAAGCCCAAGGTCGCAGGTTCAAATCCAGCCGGAGCCATTTAATACTCGAAATAAAGCGCGTCTCTGTAAAAAATGAGCGTGCTTTTTTGATAGCTTGCGTAGTTGTAGTCATTTCGAGTATGATATCCTCGTAACAATTCGTAAACCCGAGGAAGTATCCAGAGGATTTACTTCCTAATCGGATTGAATGGGACATCATCGTAGAGAAAGTCAAGGAGAAATACGTTATGGCAGAAGAGTGCATTCGCGTTGGTTTATCTGCACCCGAATTTACCGCAACTGCTGTCATCGATCAAGAATTCAAAACGATCAAGCTGTCTGACTATCGCGGCAAATATGTTGTCCTTTTCTTCTATCCGTTGGACTTCACTTTTGTTTGCCCGACTGAGATTACAGCATTTAGCGATCGCACCGAAGAATTCACCCAACTCAATACCCAAATCCTGGGTGTTTCCGTTGACAGTGAATTCTCCCATTTAGCGTGGATTCAAACTGATCGCAAATCCGGTGGAGTCGGTGACTTAAAATATCCCCTGGTTTCTGACATCAAGAAAGATATCAGTGCAGCTTACAATGTCTTAGATCCAGAAGCGGGAATTGCCCTGCGGGGTCTGTTTATCATTGATAAAGAAGGCGTTATCCAACACGCAACCATCAACAACCTTGCTTTTGGTCGCAACGTGGATGAAACCTTACGCACCCTGCAAGCCATTCAGTACGTGCAAGCCAATCCCGATGAAGTTTGTCCGGCAGGTTGGAAGCCTGGTGAAAAGACGATGATTCCTGACCCTGTGAAGTCTAAGGACTTCTTTGCTGCGGTTTAATCTGAGTTATTCATTGAGAATGAGTCAGGGGGATGGGAAAATCATAGACAATTGTATATATATAAATATAACGGTTTGTTCTGTGAGCCGTCACCCCAACTCATTCTTGATTGTTAACTGGTGAAAATGATGCTGACTTCTACTGATTTTAGTGGCTTATTCAATCGTCGCTTTTTCAAGAACTTTTTACCGATTCCGGCGACCTATTATCTACAAATCGGTTTAAAGACACCGGATTTTCAACTGCCTGATGTCACTCATGGTCAGTCGGTTCGTCTGTCAAACTATCGGGGAAACTGTCCGGTTGTTTTGGCGTTTACTCGCATTTTTACCGAAAAACAATATTGTCCGCTTTGTTACCCCCATATTAAAGCTCTGAATACGAACTATGAACAGTTTGTACAACGGGGGGTTGAAGTGTTGATGATTACCAGCACCGACGAGCAACAAAGTCAAACTGTGGTTAAAGATTTGGGCTTAAAAATGCCCTTATTGTCCGACCCGAATTGCAATACTTTTCGACGGTATAAATTGGGTCAAGCATTAGGAGCGCCTTTGTCTGCTCAGTTTGTTTTAGATCGAGACGGAATACTCCGTTATCAACATTTATTTTCCTTTTTTGAGTCAAACGCAGGTATTGATAAACTATTAGGGGAACTCGACAAACTCACCACCTAGTCATCGTTAAAAATACTCGCTTGAAATTGACTACTTTTGAGGCGCTCAACAATTCCTTCTCGATCTTCGACCCAAAAACGAGAACCAAATCTCACTAAATATTGGTTGGAGACGACTGCTTCAACGGGGTATTTTTTCTGGTCTGGGTTTCCATTATAATCCTCTAAAATCGTTTTCAGATTATCTAATTTTGATGTTTGTTCGATTTCTTCGGGTGTTAGGTAGAGTCTAACTGAGGGTAGTTTTTCGGTAGGTTTAACGCTTTGCAAAAGGTGTTCAACGGATTCCGCTTCCTCAATAATAAGCTGAATTTTCTCCTCCTGCTTATCGACTTTACCCGTTACCAAGAAAGACTTGTTTTCTTCGAGAGAAGTTAGAATCTCTTGAAAAGTTCTGGGGAAAACAATCGCTTCCGCTTGTCCGCTCATATCCTCAACTTTTAGAAAAGCCATCGTTTCCCCTTTCTTGGTAACATGGCGCTTGACTTCTACAATCACCAAAAATACTTTAACTTTTTTTCCTTTGTGTTCCGCTAAATCTTGTAACGTAATTGCATCTTCAATCGGATTGGCTTTAATAATCGATTTCAGGGGATGTTCAGAAACATAGAACCCGAGTAATTCCTTCTCAAGTTGTAACTTTTCTTGAGTCGAAAAATCATTAGTTGGTTGAGGTTTAGGTGCGTCTTCGTTGGTATTCGTTGTGGTGTTTCCTCCTAATAAATCAAAAATACTCCCCTGACCAATTTCTTTATCTTTAGCTTTTCCTTGCGCCCAAGGAATTAATAAATTTAAGTGAACAATCGCCTGTTTTCTATTTTTGTTCAGACTATCTAAAGCACCGCATTTAATTAAAGATTCCAAAGCACGGCTATTCACAAATTGCAAGTTTATCCTGCTACAAAAATCAGCCAAATCCTTAAATTTACCCCCTGTTCTTCGAGCCACTAAAATATTTTCAATCGCGGATTCTCCGACATTTTTTATTGCAGATAAGCCAAAGATAATTTTACCCTCAAAAGGTGTGAAATCTACTTCCGAACGATTCACATCTGGGGGAATCACATCAATTTTTAAACTCCGTTGACAGGAGTCAATATATTTTTGTACTTTGTCGGTATTATCGCTATTTTCTGTTAGCAAGGCTGCCATATATTCAACGGGATAATTCGCTTTGAGATAAGCCGTTTGGTAGGTAACGAACCCATAAGCCATTGAATGGGATTTATTAAAACAGTTGGAAGCTATCGAACCATTTTTCAGCAGGAAGTTATGGTCTTTTTCAACGCCAATATCATAAACGGTTTGACTACCTAAAGACTTTCGACTAACAATTTTAACCATGTTTGTAACTCCTTAAAATCTCTTCTATTTTGAGCCTTTTTCGTTGTTTAAAAGCAAGTATAATTTCTTGCTTTTTTTGAATATCAAGTTGGTTATAGTTCAGAATTTTCACTTGACTTATACCGAATCTGCATTAACCTGTTTTAATTCTAACCCTTTTTCAAAAATCTCATCTATGGGTAGCATTTGATTATCCATTGTCATAAACTTATGATCTTTTGTCGCCAGAATAATTGAACCATCTTCAAGACAATACTCAAAGACTTCTTGTTTTCCTCGATTGTGCCATTGGGCGATAGGTTGAGTATAAACAAAACCATTTTTATCAACACTGTAAACCGTACATTCTATCTTTTTATCTACAATTTTACCGATGGGTAGAGGCCCGTATTCAACCGTTAAAATTTCGGTATCATAACTCAAACAATATTCCGCGAAAGCTAACATTTGATCAAATAAATGTTCAGCAATTTGTTTACTCACACCATTTTTAGTTGAACCATCAATAAAGGCTTCTCTTTGTTTCTGCATTTCTGAGAGTTTCTTTTTCCCCATCGCCCGACGTAATAAATCCGCTTCTCCTAGCGAATATCCCGCCAAATCTTGCGCCATTTTCATAATTTGTTCTTGATAAACCAGAATCCCATAAGTTTCTTGTAAAATTGATTGCAATAAGGGATGTTCATACTCAATGGGGACTCTTTTATGTTTTCGATCAATAAATTTAGGAATCAATCCCGCATCTAATGGCCCAGGTCTATAGAGGGCTAAAATCGAGGAAATATCCTCAATATTAGACGGTTTTAAATCCTTCACAATTTGCCGCATTCCCGAAGATTCTAACTGAAATACCCCTTCTAAATCACCTCGTTCTAATAGTTTATAGGTATTTTGAATATCTTGCGGTAGTTTTTTTGCTGTGCCTTTTGCGAGGATTTGACAAGCTCTGCGTTCATCGACGGGAAGTTGATCTGGATTAATTTTAAAATGATGATTTTGCTCAATCAGTTCAACAACTCGCTGAATAATCGTTAGGTTTTTCAATCCCAAAAAGTCCATTTTCAACAATCCCAAAGCCTCAATATCTTCCATAAAATATTGAGTAATCACCGCCCCATCATTGTTTCGTTGTAGAGGCACAATTTCATCTAAAGACTGTTTAGAAATCACCACACCTGCCGCATGAACCCCGAAAGTTTTGTTGGTTCCTTCGATGCGAATTGCCATATCTATCCACTGACGCACGGGTATTTTTCCGACGATTTCTCCCTTATCATCTTTAATCTCAACCTCTTCAGTTTCATAGGCGGCTTTAAATTCCGGGGATGGAGTATCATCAGAAATCATTACTTTTAATTTGGCGGGTTTTCCTCGAGATACCGGAATTAATTTCGCCATTTGATCGGATTTACTATAAGGAATTCCTAACACTCGGGCGACATCTTTTAAAACCGCTTTAGACGTCATGCGGTTAAAGGTGATAATTTGAGCGACTTTATCTTCGCCATATCGGTTCGTCACATACCGAATCATTTCATCCCGTCTAGCGATACAAAAATCGGTATCAATATCTGGCATTGATTTCCGTTCAGGATTCAAAAAACGCTCAAATAATAACCCATGATGAACCGGATCAATATTAGTAAT
The DNA here is from genome assembly GCF_034932365.1 of Limnoraphis robusta BA-68 BA1. NCBI lineage: Bacteria > Bacillati > Cyanobacteriota > Cyanophyceae > Oscillatoriales > Sirenicapillariaceae > Limnoraphis > Limnoraphis robusta. Next base: position 28,326 of record NZ_JAYGHR010000021.1, read on the forward strand.
TTTCAACGAATAAGCGACTAAAGAACCTGCGGCAGACCCTCGACCTGGCCCCACGGGAATATTATTTTCTCGGGCATATTTAATATAATCCCAAACCACCAAAAAATAGGTTGAAAATCCCATTTTTTGCATCATTTTCAGTTCATACTCTAAACGTTCTCGATATACAGGTGAAATTTCTGAACGAGTCTTGGCGTTTAAACGTTCTAATAATCCTATCCAGGTGACTTCTTCTAGATAAGTATCAGATGTATGATTAGGTGGAATGGGATAGTCAGGAATACGAGATTCTCCCAAAATTCCGGTATAGGGTTCAACTTTTCCGGCAACTTCTAGGGTATTTGCAATGGCTTCTTGAATTACATCATCGGGTAAATGATCGCGAAATAACTGCGCCATTTCTTCGGCTGATTTTAGATATTCCGTCCCCGAATAACGCATCCGTTTTTCTTCGGAAATCAGTTTTTGGGTGTTAATACAAAGTAGCGCATCGTGAGCTTCTACATCATAACAAGAAATAAAATGAGAGTCGTTGGTTGCAATAATTTTAATGTCTAATTTTCGGGCAATTTTCACTAATTCTACGTTAACAATTCGATCTTCAGGCGAACCGTGATCCTGTATTTCTATATAATAATCTTCACCAAATACATCTTTATACCATTTCGCGGTTTTTTGGGCGACATCCAAACGTCCCTGTAAAATGGCTTGGGGAAGTTCACCGCCTAAACAGGCACTTGTCACGATTAACCCTTCGTGATACTGTTCTAAAAGCTCTTTATTAATGCAGGGACGGGCGAAAATTCCCTTTCCTTGAAATCCTTTCAGATGAGAAATTGTTGTCAGTTTAACGAGGTTTTTATAGCCTTTTGTATTTTTCGCTAAAACAACCTGATGATATTTTTTGAGTCCCCGTTGTTGTTGAGTCACATCGCCATTAATCACATACATTTCATTGCCAATAATGGCTTTAATTCCCTTGTTGCGACATTGTTTAATTAACTCTATCGCACCGTACATAACGCCGTGATCGGTAACAGCAATTGCAGGCATTCCTAACTCAACGGCTCGCTCAATGAGTTGGGGTAATTGAGAGGCTCCATCTAACAGGCTATAATCACTATGAATGTGCAGACCAACAAAAGACATAATTGTTTTATAGAATTTATAGAGAGTTTTACAGTAGAATTTTTATGGAGTAAGGGCAGGTTTAGTCAGGTTTTCTGTGGGAAGTTAGAAATCGATGTGAACCCGCCCCTACCATCTATTTTTCCTTCTAAAAACCTGTTTATAATCGATATTCACGGTTAACAGTTTTCCACAAGCCCGCGCACATCATACTATAGATTTGTTCACTTCAGTATAATAGATTTATGATCGACTTTCGCAATACAAATACTGTCTGGGCTTCTATTCTTGTTGAAACGTTACATCAACTGGGATTAACGACTGCGATTATTAGCCCCGGTTCTCGTTCAACACCTCTAACGTTTGCCTTTGCTCAACATCCGAATATTGAATCTATCCCCGTTCTCGATGAACGTTCTGCCGCTTTTTTTGCGTTAGGAATTGCTAAAAAATTAGGCTTACCAACGGCTCTCGTTTGTACCTCTGGGACGGCAGGGGCGAACTATTATCCGGCTGTAATTGAAGCCCGAGAAAGTCGAGTTCCCTTGCTGATTTTAACAGCCGATCGCCCTCCAGAATTGCGAAATTGTCACGCCGGACAAACGATTGATCAAGTTAAATTATACGGTAATTATCCCACTTGGGAGAGCGAATTGGCAACCCCTTCTTTAGAACTTCAACTGTTATCTTACCTGCGGCAAACGCTAATCTATGCTTGGGAGCGATCGCAGCGTCCGATACCGGGGGCAGTTCATCTTAATTGTCCGTTTCGTGACCCTTTAATACCCGTCCCCCAAGCCGCAGCGTTAGAGTTAGAAGCAACTTTTCCCTCTGATTTCTTCTCGACGGTTTCTCCAGAACAACCCGTTAATTCTACTCTTAATTTAAACCCATACTTGGAAAAATGGCAATCCTGTAAACAAGGCTTAATTATTGCGGGAGTCGCTCAACCCCAGTCTCCTCAATTATATAGTCAAGCAGTTGCTAAACTTTCCCAATTTTTAAACTGGCCTGTATTAGCAGAAGGGTTATCTCCAGTTAGAAATCATGCTAAAATTAATCCGAATTTAATTTCAACCTATGACCTAATTTTACGCCATCAAAAACACGCTCAAAAACTCAGTTTTAATACTATTATTCAAGTCGGAGATTTACCAACCAGCAAACAACTAAGAACTTGGCTAGAAAAGCTTTCACCTCAAACCTATATTATCGATCCAACCTATCAAAACCTCAATTCATTACACAATTCAGCGATTCATTTGCGATATTCTATCGAACAAATTTCTGATAGTTTATCCAACCTTAAACCGAAAAATACTAACAAAAATTACCTGAAACTTTGGCAAGATGCGGAAGCCATTGTTAGAGGCGAAATAGAGCGAGAGATGACAAGTTTTGAAGTTTTAACAGAACCCAAAGTTTCTTGGCTTCTGCCGCAAATATTACCGCCTCAAACGCCTATATTTATCTCTAATAGTATGCCTGTGCGGGATGTAGAATTTTTCTGGATGCCCAACGCGCTAAAAATTCAACCCTTTTTTAATCGAGGTGCAAACGGAATTGAGGGTACATTATCTACCGCTTTAGGCATCGCTCATCATCAACAAAGTAGCGTATTACTAACAGGTGATTTAGCCTTACTTCACGATACAAACGGCTTTTTGTTGAGAAATAAATTCATCGGACATCTAACAATTTTGTTAATCAATAACAACGGGGGCGGAATTTTTGAACTGTTACCTATTGCAGAATATAATCCGCCCTTTGAAGACTTTTTCGCGACTCCTCAACACATTGACTTTGCTCAACTCTGTAAAACCTACAGCGTAGACTATCAAAAAATCCAAACTTGGCATCAACTCAAACAACTCCTAAACCCCCTACCCAAACAAGGAATTAGAGTGTTAGAAATTCCGACAAACCGCAAACTAGACGCACAATGGCGGCTAAACACACTCAATAAATTTGCAGTCAATTTAGAGTCTTAGGCGGCTACATTTTCAGCTAACAAAGGATCTAACTGTCCTTGGCTATTGAGTGTATAAATATCATCACATCCGCCAATATGCTGGTTATTAATAAAAATTTGAGGAACACTACGCCGCCCATTGGCCCGTTCAGCCATTTGATTTCTAGCAACATTGTCGCCATCTATTTTATACTCAGTATAATTAACCCCTTTCCACCACAATAATAATTTAGCTCGGATACAATAGGGGCAGGTTTGCCAAGTATAAATTTCAACATTCGCTTTCACTTGTTCGGGATGTCTTCCCAAGATAGGATTAAGGAAATCAAACATAATTTTAGGGTTTGTTGAGTGATTATTTTAGCGGATCTGACTGGATGATAAATTGGGTTGCACTCGTTTAATATCATTTTTGACTCGATGCAACAACTTAAACTCTCGCAGCATCAAAGCATAGTAGTGAACAGTAAACAAAATATTAATCCCGAAAAAAATAGTCGTGAGGAGAAACCGAAATATAGAACCAAAACTAAACTCGGAAGCCATTGTAAACACAGAAAAGATAATAGAACACAAACCGAACCCAGAAGCAAAGGAACTCAGAATCAGTAGACGAACTTTAGACATTGTTCAATAAAAAAACGATAGATTAGCTTGACTGGTGTAACACGGGGTCAATCATTGCTGAGAATTACACGACTCAAGCCTATTATTCCTGATTCTCCCCCGAAAGTACAAGCTTTTTTGGTGACTTTTCTGGGGATCAATCCTATAACTTATTTTTCAGTCAGAAAATTTACGAGGAGAGTTGGAAACAGTGGCTCTTTATCAGTGTCAAGTTGCTGATTTTCAGAAAACCTGAACAAATCCCTGACAAAGAGCCAGAGTTGAACGCTATCTCTAAGCCCCAGAATAGCCTAAAGGTTGTCAAGTTCCTTGCGTAACTGTTCCAACTCAGCATCAACTTCTGTTTTTTGGGCGGGAGTTTGGGGAGTAGAAGCTTGGCTGGGGGGGAGTTGAGCTTGAGTTTGAGCAGGGCCAAGCTGCATTTGCGCTTTTAAAGCCGCTAAATCATCATCCACATTTCCGGCTTCCAGTGCTTTGAACTGACTTTCTAAGTCTGCACCTGCTAATTCTCCTGCGGCATTAGAACGAGCTTCCATTTGCAGGACTTTTTCTTCCATGCGATCAAAAGCTGCCATTCCGCCCGAGGTATTAATACCGCCCAGCATTCCCTGTAACTGCTCATTTGCCTTAGCCGCTTGCGCTCGGGCTTTGAGCATATTTTTCTTGGTTTTCGCTTCAGAGATTTTACTCTCTAACTGAATCAAGTTGCGTTTGAGGGCTTCCACCTGAGTAGTTTGCCCGTCGAGCGTAGCCTTAATGGTGTTGGCTTGCTCCTCATAGCTTTTCTTACGCTGCAAAGCTTCTCGAGCGAGGTTTTCATCTCCCTTTTGCAGAGCCAGTTGAGCGCGAGACAGCCATTGATTGGCTTGAGACTGGCTTTGATTATATTGCTGCTGGCTGCGTTTTTGAGAAGCGATCGCCTGTGCCACCGCCTGACGGAGCTGCACCAGATCTTCCTGCATCTCAATAACAGTCTGCTCTAAGATCTTTTCTGGATCTTCAGCCTTGCTGACCATATCGTTTAGGTTCGATCTAACGACACGGCTAATCCGATCGAATAGTCCCATAACGCTGTTTTTCCTTCAACGGTTTATAAAGTTAATCGCAGCAGGCTGATCAAATTAACCTGCCTTCATAGAATAGCTTTGGGCAACTGCTAGTAGCTACTACCTACAGTTTAACTCCATTACCGGATCTCCCCCTGTTGCTCTGTACTGAAATTTTAATTCATAGCGCAGGGCGCACAGTTCGGGGGGAAACTAGGGTGAGCGGAAAAAACGGTTGCCTTTTGCCTGTTGCAAGATTGCCTGCCTCCTGCTAACTGTAAACTGTCTTCACTGGTCACTGGTCACTGTAAACTGTAAACTGTCTTCACTGGTCACTGTAAACTGTAAACTGTCTTCACTGGTCACTGGTCACTGGTCACTGTAAACTGTCTTCACTGTTCCCTATTGCCCGGTAACATTTTCGCTTTCATCGCCGCCAACTCCGCATCAACATCATTATCATCCGCTTCGAGAGCATCAAACTGTTTTTCTAAATCATTCCCAGAGAGTTCAGCCATCGCCTGAGAACGGGCTTCGAGTTGCATCACCTGATCTTCCATCTGTTCAAAGGCATTCAAAGCGCTTCCCGTGCTAGTATTGCCGAGAATCTCATTTAGCCTTTCAGAAGCTTGAGCCGAACGCGCCCGAGCCACAAATAGATCTTTTTTCGCCTTCGCCTCACTAATTTTACTCTCCAGCTTTCGCATATTTTGCCGCAACTGTTCAACCACTTGAGCTTGCTGTTCGAGTTGAGCAGACATTACCGCTTCCGTTTCCAGATAAGACTTCCGACGAGTTAAAGCTTCTCGGGCGAGTCGTTCTTCTCCTTTTTGCAAAGCGAGTTGTGCGCGTCTGTACCATTCTTCAGCAGTGGTTTTTGCCTGAGAAGATTGGCGCTCGGTGCGTTTTTGGGTGGCGATCGCTTGAGCAACCGCTTGTCTGAGTTGCACCAAGTCTTCCTGCATATCCATCACCGTTTGTTCCAGAATTTTCTCTGGATCTTCGGCTTGGCTGATCAAACTATTAATATTGGCGCGAATAACCCGCCAAAGGCGACCAAAAAGCCCCATAATGATTTTTCCCCAAGCTATTCTCCAGTTTTCGGTGTGTCATACTGCACAGAAACACCTTGAACGCGCAGTTCTTCAGCCAGACGTTGAGCAGCAGCCTGATTATCCAACGCACCCATCTGAACTTTTACCCCAGTTTTAAACTCTCGCACATAAGCATCCGGCACAACTTCTCGGACTTTTTCTAGCGCTCGTTCATCGGTGTAGGATGTCACCACATAATACAGTCCATCATTGGCTCTAACGGGAGCGGTGTTGGGTTTGGTTGCGGCTCCGGCTGGAGGTTGAGGAGTGGGTGTTTGTACAGGTGCGACAGTCGGTGCAGGTGCAGGTTTGGGAGTTGCCGGAACCGGATCAGGAAGGAGTTCATTGGTTAAGTTGCTCATTCCTGGCCCACTCGGTAGGGGACTGGGTGGCGTTAAATTTTGAGCATTTGGGGGAACCGGAGTTTGAGTTGTTGGAGCCGGAATCGGATTCGGATTGGGATTAATATTGCTAAGGGTGCTTAACTCTAGATCAACAAATTCACGAGCAGCTAAATTCGGCTTGGGTTCCAGAGGTCTCGGATCGGCCGAATCATCTGTTTGTTGGGGGTTTTGATTAAATTTCCACCAACGATTTAACCCTAAAGTTGCCATTCCTGACGGCGACATCACCACATAGCCCAAACCAATACAGGATAAGAGAAACAGCAACATTGATCCAATCCCCACAGGGGTCAATAAACTCCCCACCCAACTGCGTTTTCTACGTCTAGCCCGCCGTTGTTCTAGACTGCTGACCAATTGTTGAGACGATTCTAGATAACCCTGGGGTGCATAGGGATTAACGGGTGAGGGGGGAGAACTGTGACCATTTGTAGATGACCCTGACTCGGTTTCTGATAAACGAGGGGCTAAGGGTGCCGATGACGGGACAACAACAGATTCCCAACCCGATGGGATTTGGGATGTGGGAGATTTGGCGACAGGTGTAGCTGGGGCTGAACTCGGTTCAATATTACTTTCTCCCGCAGAGACAGATAACACCTCTGAGGGTTTTTGAGTGTAAGAACTCGATGGCTTTGCAGAGGTTGGGGTCGGGGTTGTCTTGCGTCGATAACGTCGATATCGCGAGAGTTCTTCTTCGAGTTGAACATCTAGACTCCCTAAAACCGCTTTAAGCGCTGGTTGCAGTTGAGCATCTGAAGATTTGTTCGAGTTGACCACAGAAGATTGATTCATGCGAAGCACTCCTAACAGTTTTGTAGTGGAAATTGACGCTCCCATCGCGCTCAAGCGAGGGATTCTCAGTTCTTTGAGTGAACTTACTAAATCTAAGTTTCCTTGTCAATAGCCTCGGTTCTTCTCTCCCTGAGCGTTGATTCCTGTCCGCCCGACAGTATTTTTAGTGCCAATATGAGAATGTTTTTTGCTGCGTTTTCATCTCTATCTAACACTGTTCCACAACTACAAACATGAGTTCTAACTGATAGCGATTTTTTGACTCTTTGACCACAATTAGAGCAGTCTTGAGAAGTATAGTTAGGGGCAACAGCTACTACTTGCTTTGCAAATAGTTGAGCAAAATATTCTAACCCTTCTCGAAACTGAGTCCAGCCAGCATCAGATATCGACTTTGCTAAACAATGGTTTTTAACCATGTTTTTTACACTTAAATCTTCGTAGGCTATAAAATCGTTAGATTGAACTACGCACCTTGCTAATTTAACAACAAAGTCTTTACGCTGCCTAGAAATTTTTAAATGTTTGCGTCCTAGTTTTACTCGGTTTTTGTGATATCGTTTTGACTGTGTTTGACCTCTTTTGTGCTTTATAGAAAGTCTTTTCTGTAGACGTTTTAAGCCTTTTTCACTTTTTTTGAGATATCTAGGGTTCTCTATTTGATTCCCTTCTGAATCTGTATAAAAGTGATTAAGACCCACGTCTAACCCAATTTGTCTCCCTGTAAACTCAACAGATTCTTTCCGCTCAACATCAATACAGAACTGAGCGTAATAACCATCGGCTCTACGAACTAAACGAATTCGCTTAATCTGTTCCTTTTGGTAATAGTTTAAATCTCTTGAACCTACAAGTTTAAGTTTACCTATTCCTGTTTGATCAGTAATAGTTAAAGTTTTTCTATCTTCGGAAAGCTTCCAACCACAAGTTTTATACTCAACTGAACGACTAAACTTTTTAAATTTTGGGTATCCTTTTTTGCCCGAAACTTTCCCTTTACAGTTGTTAAAAAATCTACTAATACTAAGCCAGGCCCTTTCAGCCATAGACTGTCGAGCCATTGAGTTTAACTTGCCTACAAAAGGATATTCAGGATGATCGGCTAAAACTTTGCAATACTTATTGAGAGAAAATCGATTAACTTTTTCTTCTTTAGGTGCATCCATCCAATAGCGTAAACACTTATTTCTGATGAACTGCCCCGTCCGTATCGCTTCATCTACTGCTACAAGCTGATGTTTGTGTGCTTTTAGTTTAAACTCGTAAACTAGCATTGTATCGACCTTTCACAACTGCTACGATCACGATAACATTTTAGCTGTACAAATGACAAGCAAGCCAGAGAAAATATACAACAGTAGTCGTAGGGCGGTATACAGTATCACTGTTCATTTGGTTTTTGTGACGAAGTATCGGCGCAAAATCCGCGCAGGAGCCATGATGCAGAGGTTAGGTGAAGTTTTCAGATCAGTCGCAGAAAAATGGGATTCTCAGCTTATTGAATTTAAGGTCGAATCAGACCATGTTCATTTACTGCTGAGTTATCCTCCACACAAATTATTAAGCAATTTAATAGCTAATCTAAAAGCTACAGCGTCTAAAACACTGTGGCGAGAGTTTGAAACTGAACTTGCTCAAACTTACAGGAAACGAGTTTTATGGACAGGATCTTATTTTGTTGCTAGTTGCGGTGGCGTTACGATTGAACAACTTAAAGTCTATGTCCAAAATCAAGATTGTCCGGATTCATCCCATCACTAAAAGTGAGGGTCTTCTCCGGACGGCAGATAAAATTAGCAGCTTTTCAGACTTGAGTTTCTTTAGATATATTTTGATGCAATCGTTAAATCAGGTTTTAGGTCGTTTACACATTCAGCTTCTGACTCCCGAACAGCAGCAGTTTCAATCAACGCTTGACCACTGGGCTATGGTTGTCGGTCAAAGGGCGATCGCTCACACTCGACCTGTTTCTATCAACCGAGGAGTCCTGATTGTCGCGACTTCTAGTGCTGCTTGGTCTCAGCAGCTCACCTTCAAGCGATCGCAGATTCTCCGACAGTTAAATCAAAGACTTTCTAATCCTTTGAATGATATCAAGTTTTCCACGGCTCTGTGGCATGGTCAAGGCAATTGTTCAGTTTCGGCTGAGGATGCTGCTGATCGACCCCAAAATCATCCTAGTTATATTACAGATATTCCCCCTTCCCCAACTAATGCTTCACCCACTCCTGTTTCTCCCCAAACGGCTTTTGCAAATTGGGCGGAAATGATCCAAAGGCGATCGCAATCTTTACCTGAATGTCCTCAGTGTCATTGTCCGACCCCACCCGGAGAACTGAAGCGTTGGTCTGTGTGTGCCATGTGTTTTAGCCAGCAACCCTTTCAACCCTAGTTTTTAGTTTATTAAAAAAAAAATATTGAGATTATATGGCGATCGCGATCGCAAATTCTCGGGTAGTCCTGCGGGAAATGACCAAAGCCTCAAGGACTCTGACTTTCTACTTGAGAGAGTTTCCGCTCTACAGATTTGCCTCTGTCCCCTTTCCCCGATTTGATCCGTTGTATATTTCCATTTTTTCTATCTAAAGCAGGATGTACAAACCTCTTTTTGTAGCTCTATTGACATTTTATCTTTACGGGTTTAGCTTGATCCCCAATTGGTTTCCCTTGCTACAGTCCAAAACCTTCCCCGTTTACAGTTCTCAACTTTCCCTGGCTTAATTGTATCTGTTTATAAACCAAATCTAAAATAAACATAAAATTCAATTGTGGCTTGGGGATCGCTCAAAGTTAGACAGAATAATGATTGATGGATAATTAATCGTGCTGGCTCGATCCATGACAATAAAGAGTATCAAATGGATTCATACAGGAGTACCTCATGGACGCCTCACACACTCTGACCTCATGCTGTCGTTGCTGCCAACATTACACACCCGAAGGCCGCAGAGGTGGACACTGTAGCCAGCTTCATGTTCCGGTTAAAGGTGGATGGAAAGCTTGTCACTTAGCAATGTTAGCGTTTTCTTCACCTTGGGAAGAAGCCCAAAAAATGGTCGTTTTACCCCAAAAAGTCGAGGTTTTACCGGATAAAGTCTCCGTTGCTGTCCTCGCCTCCTAAATGAAGTCCACGACGCATTACATCTTTTCTTTTGACTGAGCAACCCATTACTTTAAGATTAAGATCAGGGTTTTCTTCAGAAACATCGGTTCTTAACAAGTTTTACATTCAATCAAATTCAACATTAAAAACACAAATTTTCAAAGTTACCCGTCTAGGGGCGCGCCTCCGTAGAAATCTCTGTCACTCACAAACAACATTAGAAATCTCTGTCACTCACAAACAACATTAATAAACCCGCCCAAGCATTCACCGATGTAGGGGCGGGTTCACACAGATTTATTCATCCCACAAACAACATTAATAAACCCGCCCAATTCTCATTCTAGACTTTAAGGAAGCCAGGGATATTGACGAAAGTTAGGCTTTCGTTTTTCTAAGAAAGCTTGTTTCCCTTCTGATCCCTGTTCGGTCATATAGTAGAGTAATGTCGCATTTCCGGCGAGTTCCTGCAAACCAGCTTGACCATCACAATCAGCATTAAACGCAGCTTTTAAACACCGAATGGCGATCGGACTTTTATCTAAAATTTCATTCGCCCATTGAATGCCCTCAGCTTCCAGTTGTTCCACAGCTACCACACAATTAACTAACCCCATTTCTAAGGCTTGTTGAGCATTATATTGGCGGCATAAAAACCAAATTTCTCGGGCTTTTTTCTGGCCGACAATTCGCGCTAAATAACTCGCCCCGAACCCGCCATCAAAGCTCCCCACTTTCGGCCCCGTTTGACCAAAAATCGCATTATCAGCCGCAATAGTTAAATCACAAACTAAATGTAAAACATGACCGCCTCCAATGGCATAACCTGCCACTAAAGCAATCACAACCTTCGGCATTGACCGAATTAATCGTTGTAAATCTAACACATTTAAACGAGGAATTCCGCCATCATCAATATATCCTGCTTCTCCCCGCACGCTTTGATCTCCACCCGAACAAAAAGCATATTTTCCATCAGTATGTGGCCCTGCTCCGGTGAGCAAAATCACCCCAATTCGAGTATCTTCTCGAGCATTACTAAACGCATCACAAAGTTCATTCACCGTTTGAGGACGAAACGCATTGCGTTTATGGGGACGATTAATGGTAATTTTAGCTATCCCTTCTGCTTTGTGATAAAGGATATCTTCGTAAGTTTTCGCCGTTTGCCATTCAATAGACATTTTTAAAGGAGTTGAAATGGTAAAATTGTGTTAGAGGTGAGAAAGGGTAACAGTTTTTTGAGTCACCCGGTTAAAAGTGATCGCTAATAATTGATCACCGCCTATTATCTGATATAGCAATGAGCAGGTTAATGTTTACAACTTCTTTGTGTCTTTGTGTCTTGGTGGTAACATTCAAGGCTAGACCCTTGTAAACAAGCCAGCGCGACCTGCTATAACTGATCACTGATTATTAACTCTTTTGAACCGATAATCACCTCACCAATTTGATAAGCTGAAATCTGGCAAGACTCAAAATAGTTAATTGTTTCTTCAGCTTGGTGTGGTGACACAATCAACACATAACCAATTCCCATATTAAACGTTTCCCACATCGCTGTTTGATTAACATTTCCCGTTTGAGAAATCCACTCAAAAATCGGCAGATTCTGCCAACTGTTAGGAATGATCCGAATCGATTGATCTGGTCCTAAACACCGAGGTAAATTTTCCGGTAAACCTCCTCCCGTAATATGCGCCATTCCATGAACTTCTAACCCGGATTTTAGAGCGTTTAAAACAGGTTTAACGTAAATTTTTGTGGGCGTTAAACACAGTTCTCCCAAGGACAAACCCCCAAATTCAGCCGGACAGTCTTCCCAACTCAGTTGGCGATCGCTAACAATTTTTCGGACTAAACTAAAGCCATTGCTATGAACGCCACTACTGGCGAGTCCAATTGCTACATCCCCCAGTTTCACCTGTGAACCATTGAGGATCTGACTTTTTTCGACAATTCCCACACAAAACCCCGCCAGATCGTATTCTCCGACTGGATAAAATCCTGGCATTTCTGCGGTTTCGCCGCCAATTAAAGCACATCCTGCCTGTTGACAGCCCTCTGCTATTCCTTCAACGACTTGTACTAATTGTTCGGGGTTGAGTTTTCCGGTGGCGAGATAATCTAAAAAAAACAGGGGTTCGGCGCCGCAGGTCAGAACATCGTTGACACACATCGCCACTAAATCAATTCCGACGCTGTGATGACGGTTGAGTTGGGTGGCGAGTTTGAGTTTGGTTCCTACTCCATCGGTTCCTGAGACTAATACCGGGTGTTGGTAGCCTGTGGGAATTTCAAAACAACCCCCAAAACCCCCTAAGCCGCCGAGTACCTCCGGTCGATAGGTGCTTTGGACGGACTGACGAATTCGTTCTACGAAGTCTCGACCCGCCGCTACATCGACTCCTGCTTCTCGATAATCCATAACTCTATTTACCCGTTATCAGCATTCAGTTCTCAGTGTTTAGATTACCAAGTTTGGGGATCGAACCGCTTGAGTCAAGTCTTGATTTTTACATCTACCTCGGATTTGGGCTTCAATATTCATCTATCAGAAAATTTTATCACTCAAAAATTAGCTAAGTAAAAATTCCTAAAAAGCCCATAGGACAAGCGGTTTTGACCAAACTAAACCGTCTAGTCTAGACAAAAAAACGAAAGGTGACAACCGATACTGATTCCGAATTTTGCAAGTTCGTGTTAGTCTGTTGCAGTTGCTTTGGCAAAGGTGAACACGTTCCGAGTATGAGTTGACTTCTGTTGTGAACTCACCCAGAGTTAGCTCTGGAAAACTCGATTTTCAAGTAATGATTGTGAATAGGTTTATGAAGCAAAAAATTTTGAGTGGTTTCGCCGCAATGGTGTTGGTATCAAGCTTAAGTGTCTCCCTGTCGAGCCACGCCGAACCAACTCCATCATCCCCAGAGGCTCAAGAGAAGGAACTCACAGAAGTCAAAACTTCTTTTGAGGAAACCGCAGAGCAAGCAACTTTGGAAACGGTGAGTTATACCACTGCTGTAAAAGTCGGGGAATATCAGTCTGAGACCCGCAATGATGTTCGCTCAAATGCGATCGCCACCATCAAGGCTCACGAGTGGAACAGCCGACAAGCAGCGACCCTGTATGTGCGTAATATTCCTGTTCTGACTTTTGTTGAAAAAACGTCTTCAACTCCGCAAACCCCTAGCAGCAATCTCGTTAAAATCGCAACCGTATTAGAGTCTTCGCAACCCCTCAAAAAGCCGAGTTCTGATACGCAGTCACAACAGAAAACCGATCCAGTCGCCCGAGCAACGGAAGTCGCCGCAAAACTCAATCAACTGAACCGCTATCCGGTTGATGCAAACAGCATCGGTGTGCGCTGGAACGAAGAACAGCAAAACTACAGTATTGAAATAGAAGGTCAAACCCTAGTTGTAATCGATACAGAAACGATTCTGCCCGACACCACCCAAAATCTGGCTGAGGACGCCCTACAAGCAACCAATCGACTCCGGCGACAACTGGGTTATGCTGCGCCTTTGAGCAAAATTGAGGGCAAATCCCCATTGCATCTCGAAAGTGCGTTCAATCGTCAGGTGATTAAAGCGATTGTTGGCTGGGCTTCTTGGTATGGTCCCGGTTTTCACGGTCGATTAACGGCTAACGGAGAACAGTTTAATCAGTATGAATTAACCGCCGCTCATCCTTCACTACCCTTTGGAACAACAGTACGAGTCACGAATACTGAGAATGGCCGTTCTGTTGTGGTGAGGATTAATGATCGCGGGCCATTTACGGGCGGTCGAATTATTGATTTATCAGTAGCGGCGGCTCAAGCGATCGATATGATCAATAGTGGCGTTGCTCCGGTTCAGGTTGAAGTTCTCGCTCCAGTACAGTAGACAGGGAAGAGTCTAACGAGTGAAGAGGTTTCAGGGAACAGTAGATAGCTAATAACTGATCACTGATAAGACTGGTGACTGGTTACTGTAAACTGGTACGGGTAATTGATGAATTACCCCTACAACTGGTTAGTGTAAACTGTAAACTCTTGACAGTAAATCATGCGCCTGTTTACTACAGTGGCAGCCATGCGCTGTTACCTGAACATCCATCGTTCCAAAACCCCACAGGTTGCCATCGGATTTGTCCCTACGATGGGAAGTCTACATCCGGGTCACTTAAGTTTGATTGACCGGGCTAGAGTAGAAAATGCAGTTGTTGTCGTCAGTATTTTTGTCAACCCTCTTCAGTTTGGGCCGCAAGAGGATTTGAAACAGTATCCCCGTCCACTGGAGCAAGATTTATCGCTTTGTGAACAGGCGGGGGTGGATGTGGTGTTTACGCCCAGTGCAGAAGAAATCTTGGGGCTAGACCATCAACAGCAAACAACCGTTGTTCCGCCGTCTAATCTGATATCGGTGTTATGTGGCCCCAATAGGCCGGGTCACTTTCCGGGTGTGACAACGATTGTCGCTAAATTTTTGAATATTATTGAGCCGCATCGGGTTTATTTGGGTCGCAAAGACGCTCAACAATTGGCAATTATTCGACGCATGGTGACTGATTTGCATTGGCCGATTGAAATAGTCGCTTGTCCCATTATTCGAGAAGTTTCCGGGTTAGCATACAGTTCTCGCAATCAATATTTGACGCCACAGGAAAAACAACAAGCAACGGTACTGTATCGCGCTTTGGGTAAAGGGAAGCAAGTGTTTTTATCTGGTAATTCTGATGCCGAAGCGATACTGGCGGCGGTTCATGCTGAACTCGCGACAACGACCGAGATTAAATTGGAGTATTTGCAGCTCGTTGATCCTGATACAATGGCTCCGTTAACTTTTGTTCGTGAGGTGGGACTGTTGGCGATTGCAGCTCGTGTGAATACAACTCGGTTAATTGATAATGTGATTTTACGCAACCGCAAACCGATTTTGGCGATTGATGGGCCAGCCGGGGCGGGAAAATCAACGGTAACGCGCCAAGTTGCTCAACAGTTGAATTTGTTATTTCTCGATACTGGGGCGATGTATCGGGCGGTGACTTGGTTGGTGCTAGAGATGGGGATTGATATCACTGATCAACCTGCGGTGGCTGAGTTGGTTCATCAATGTCAGATTGAGTTGAAGCCTCGAGAAGACCAGCTTGAGATTTATATTAATAGTCGTAATGTCACCGCCGAAATTCGCTCTCAACAGGTAACAGCGAATGTCTCGGCGATTGCGGCTCAACCTGCGGTGCGTGAGTCGTTAGTTGAGCAACAAAAAGCTTATGGTCGAACTGGGGGTGTGGTCGCGGAAGGACGGGATATTGGGACTTATGTTTTTCCCGATGCTGAACTGAAGATTTTCCTCACCGCTTCAGTCAAGGAGCGATCGCAACGCCGACAACTGGAACTGCAACAGCAAGGTCAGGGAGAGATTAGTCTCGAACAGATCGAACAGGACATTGCTCAACGCGATTACAAAGATAGCACTCGCTCTATTGCTCCTCTACGAAAAGCGGCGGATGCGATTGAAATTCAAACCGATGGTTTGACGATTGAACAGGTAACAGAGCGTATTATTCGTCTGTATTACGAGAAAACAACACATTTAACATAAATTTTTGAGAGATTTACCTAAATTTGCCCTAATATCTTTAGAGATGTGATTTGCTTTGGAGGGCGCAACCCTCTAAAGATAGAATTTTTAGCATTGACATATTTACGAGAATATGCTATGAAAATTCACTTTTTTGGGCATCACGGTGTATCTGAGTCTTCAAGACAAGAACCATCCTTAAAGTTTAGTTTTTCGGTGTGAAGGAGAAATGACGTGTTACAAAACCAGAGTTTAATCCGCCAGCAAGAACAACAGCGGCGGATATCCCGTTTAGCTCTAGTTGCGGCAATGGGGAGCTTTATGATCGGAGCAATGTTGCCTTGGAATCTGCGTGCCAATCGGTCTGTTAAACTTCTTTCTTTACCTCAGTCCTCACCCAAGATTGTTGCACCCAGTCCCCAACCCGCTCAACCCCCAGAAAAGTTAAAGCCTCCGACCGTCGCCCCGACAACTCCCGAACAATCTTCTACTCCTTCTTCAACAACCCCAACTCAGGAACGTCAAGAGTCGAAGTTGCCCTCTATTGACCCTCGAACATTACCCAGCGTTGGACAAACTATCTCTCAAAGAGTGGCGGGTGTACAAACGGCAGTCACTCGTCTGAAAGAACAACGGTTTGAGAATAAGATACCCGATCGCTTCAAAGGGAAAACGGTCAAAGATCTCGAACTCAATAGTGATCAGAAAGTGATTGCGTTGACCTTTGATGATGGCCCCTGGCCGACAACAACAGAACAAATTTTAGATATTTTAAAAGAAAATAACGTTAAAGCGACGTTTTTTTGGGTTGGTCAAGCGTTAAATAATCACAAAGAAATTGGCAAAAAAGTTGCTGCCGATGGTCATGTGATTGCTAATCATACCTGGAATCATCGTTATCATAAACATAGTCAAGCAGAGGCAGCAAAGGAGATTGATCGCACTGCCGATTTGATTGAAGAATTAGTCGGTGTAAAAACCCCAATTTTTCGTCCGCCCGGTGGAGTAGAAGATAACGGTTTAGTCGATTATGTGTTGCGGCGAGACTACGTTAATATTATGTGGTCGTCTGATTCTAGAGACTGGAGAAGTTCAGCTTCTGCGATTAAAAGTAATGTTCTCAGTTCAGTAAAACCAGGTCGAATTATATTATTGCATGATGGCGGGGGAAATCGGGCTGAGACGGTGAAAGTTTTACCGGAGATTATTACTGAAATCAAACAACAGGGCTATCGGTTTGTTACGATACCGGAACTTTTGGAAATTGCGGATCAACACCTCGCTCAACAAGAACGTCAAGGTGAACAACTATCTTCTGTTCAATCTACCGATTCTAATGCGATCATGACCGAGTGAACATCAGGAACGGTCATCTGATCGTTCCATTTTTTCCATTTTTCTTTTGAGGCGATCGCAGTTTTCCCACAGGGGGTGAGTCTCTCCCTCGGTGTCATCTTTTCGGAGCCGGATATTTGATAATCGCATAATGCTAAATGCTCCCCAAGCAGAGAATTGGCATCAATAGCGTTAACAACTTCTGATAAATTTTCCCAAACCGGATGATTGTTTAAAGTTGCCATAAAAACCATCAAGATTGACCCTAATCAAACGATTTTTTAATTCTTCTTTTTAAAAATTACCGTAAATTTTGGGTTGAAAGCCCCGTCCTGACCGGACGGCTTTTGATTTCCAGGTAGATGTATAATAATCTCATTGAGTGCTAATAATTCAACAAAAAAAATGAAAGTCAGGTATAAGTTCAGATGCTACCCAACACCCTCTCAGAGATTGGCATTATCCAAGTTATTTGGGTGTGTGCGTGTAGCCTGGAACGATGCACTGGCTTTCTGTATTTCTGAGTACAAAGGAGGCAAAAAGAAGCCAAAAAATACCGAACTTCCGAAACAATTTCTCACTCAGGCTAAGAAATTAGAAGAACGGAAATGGTTGTCAGAAGTCTCAGCAATTCCACTCCAACAAAGTCTTAATGATCTATAGCCACGCACCAGATGAGGATAGCACCCCGATTTTACCTCATCCCCAACCCTCAGAAACGGGGTTTGTTTCTTAAATCTTTGCTGAGAAATAGAGATGCTGCTAGAAGCCTAATTAATGATGAAGAATAAACAAGGAATCATTATCATTGAAGTAGCGACAGCAAAACCCAACACAGCCACGATTCCCGATTGCTGCTAATGTTATCGTTTCATTCCACCCAGCCGACAAGATGTTAAATTCTCCTCTAACTGTTCAATTTCCTTCTGACTCGCTCTCATCCCCAGACCATTTTGCGATTACCCTCGCGCCTCTATCTGTAGAAGAGATCTACGCATTGGTTGATCAACCTGCTAACGGCGCTATTGTTTTAATGAGTGGTATGGTTCGCAATAACACCGCAGATCAACCTGTGGACGCCTTAGAATATCAGGCTTACCAACCGATGGCTATCCGGGTGTTTGAGCAAATTGCGAGGGAAATTCGCCAAAAATGGTCAGATGTGACTGGGGTGGCAATTCATCACCGCATTGGACGCTTGCAGGTAGGGGAAATTAGTGTTTTAGTCGCTGTGGGTTCTCCCCATCGTCGTGAAGCGTTTGAAGCCTGTCAGTATGCGATTGATACGCTCAAACATAACGCCCCTATCTGGAAAAAAGAACATTGGGCGGATGGATCGAGTAGTTGGGTGAGTATTGGGGCTTGTGAGCGAGAAAATTGTTGAAATACCGCAAACTCTCTAGCGGTTAACGGATGACCTAACCCCCCAACCCCCTTCCCTACAAGAGAAGGGAGAGCAGTTTAGACCTTTTAAAAATTTAATACTAATAATTCTTTTCCCCTCTCCTAGCCGGGGAGGGGGCGAGGGGGAGGGGTCTAACAAATTCACTGGGAAAATGAAACGATCCTGGGATCAAGATGGGGGTAAAAAGCCCTCTAGAAGTTTAGAGGAATATCGTTTTTCTTTGAGAACGGAGAGGGAGGGATTCGAACCCTCGGATAGGCCTTACGAACCTATCAACAGATTAGCAATCTGCCGCTTTCGACCACTCAGCCACCTCTCCTGGTGTGACATTTTTACATCATAGCAAATGATTTCAGCCTTGTCTAGATCCCAGACATAGATTTTTAGGTGATTCCCAAAGGTTCAGGAAAGCGGAGGAAAAATAGCCCAAATTGATCAAACAGACTTGAGCTAAGAATACATCTGACGTTCGAGATCTTCAATCGTTCGCTGTCGATCGCCATTTCCGCGTAATAACTTCCAGACATTTAATCCGAGATTGAGAGAGGGTTCATCGCTTTCTTCACTTAAACCCATCACCCCTTCAATTTCCATTAATATTGTCCGATAAGCATCTTTACCGGATAACTGGCTCATTTCCGGTTTTTGTGTTCCTAATGGACTTACGGCTTGCCAATTTTCACCCACTGCGGTGTTGATCATTGCTTTGTTAGCAATGGGAACAATTCCTAATTTGATTTTTTCTGCACTTGGAATTTCACTGATCCGAGCGATAGCGATTCGAGCGGCTGTTTCTATAAATGTTTTTGAGTTTTTCAGAATTGGCATTCCGCTTAACAGTCCCAAACCCCCTCTAGACACAGCGTTATAAGCTGTTTCTGCCAACATTCCCGGTTTAATTTCCGTGACATTTACTTGATAATTTTCGCTGGAACTGCTGTAAGTTTTAGACTCTTTGATCGATTGAGTAACGGCTGTAATCGCCTTAAAGGATTCGCTAAAATCATCAAATTCAAAATCATCATTCAGTTCAAATTTACCCTGACGTACAAGTTTATAGATAGCCGTACAAATCAGAGGTATATTTGCCTTTTCAATCCAGGCATCTAACGTCTCTAAAGTTCTCAAATCTACCACTTCTTGGTCATTTCTAACTTGCAGATAAACCGCTAAATATCTAGGTCTATCTGGCTGAGGAATGTCTTGATTGATATCAATTTCATTAACGATAATCCAATCAATCGTCATCACCCGGGCGACCGCACTCGCTCGTAAATAATATTTTTTGAGTTCGGGTTTTAAATTAGAATAGAGAATGATTGCATCAAGCTGTTCTAAAGTGTTCAAATTAGGAACGGCTTCTCCACTTCTCAAATATTGATAAATGGAAAGAATTCGTTTTTGATCTTCACTTACCAGTTGAGATGCTGTTAATGAGGATTGTAGACAATCTTCTAATGTAAGCAGGCGAGAATTTTGACTAGCAATCGTATAACGTTGACCGACTTCTGAATAAATTTGCGAGGAAAACACCAAATAATCCAGCAAGTTTAAGGCGGCAAAATCTTCTGTAGGTAACGCCGCATTAATGCGATTATAGGCTTCTAAACACCGCACCTTTGTCCGATCATAAATAGGTGCTTGAACAATTAAATGATTGATTTTGCGATCAATATTATAGAGAGGATTTAGTAACGTATGCAGCACCAAAAAAGCATCCTGACCCTGCAAGCCACATCCTTTTAAACGCAGGGTTGAACCTTCAGTCGGTGCCGTCGGAATTTTAACGTTGTAACTTTTCCCCGTTTTCAGAGTCACCGTTTGAGTGCCGCCGTAAGTTGCCGTTTGAGAGCGGACAAAAATGTGATACAGTTCGTCTAAACTCCAGTCATGTAATGGAGTTGATTCTCCACTCTCTTCTGAGTCTGAATAAACATTTTCTACCCAATTTTGGGTTTGTTTTTTCGCTGACTCTACCGAACCTGTTGCTGTTTCCATCACCTTTTTTCCGGCTTCCGATGCACTATGACTAATCGCTTCGCCCATTTCTGTGGCTTTTTGTTTAGCCGCTTCGGTCGCTTTTTCGGTGATGTTTTTACTGGCTAATGATGCTTTTTGACTGATTGACTTTCCTAAACCTGATGCTTTTTGGGTGACAGAATTCCAAAAAGATTTTTGTTGATCACTCATATTTAACGCTTTGACTCCCTTCGTGACTGCCTAGATAGATTGATCCAATGACTTACAATAATAATCTCAACAGTAAAGGGGCTGCTTGTTGTAACGTTCCCAGAAATCCACCACTATTGTTAGTCTTCTTAGGGTTTTGCTGATTTTCTAGGATTTGAACAAGCTGAGTTGAAACATCTTTTCCTTCTGCTGATCCGAGAGATTCATACAATTGTTGAGCCGCTCGGGCATCTTCGATCGCACCTACTAAGTCTCCTAAATCAGCTTTTGCCATACTGCGACCAAAAAAAGCAGCCGCTAAATTCGGTTTGAGACGAATTGCTTCTGTGTAGAAATCAATCGCATTAACGTAGTTACCTTCTTTAGCTTCTTGGACTCCCCAATAGTAATAATCTTCTGCATTTCCGGTATTCGTTGGCATTCCAATGACACCCACTAATTGAGCATCCTTGATGTTGCTCATCGTCAAAACGGCATTCATCAAATAAGCCCCTCGCAGATCGGTTCCGTTAAGATTCGCTCCGGCTAAATTGGCTCCAGTTAAATTAGCACCATGCAAACTTGCTCCAGTCAGATTCGCTCCTTGAAGATTAGCCCCTGTCAAATTTGCTCGACTGAGATTGGCGCCTGTGAGATTGGCGCCGACTAAATCAGCGCCGACTAAATCGGCTAAAACTAAACCTGCACCTGCAAGATTGCAATTCGGACATTGTTTACTGGTTAGAAGTTGGCGAGTATGTTCTATGTTCTCCGCTCGGATCGGTTGAACAAAGCTAATTGTACTCAACACCATCAAGGTAATAAGAATTCTGAAGTTCATAAGACAGATGAGTTGAAGGCTACTGTCGCCATCTTAAATTATTCAGTCGCCAATTGTGCTGGCATTTATCAGAACTTTGCAACAATAGCTTCACTCCAAGCTCGGTTCACCCTCAACGCTGATCAATTCTAGGCTAAAAACTTCTGCAAAGGCGGTTTTGATTTCGCTTCTGACTTGTTCTAGCTGAATAGTTGGCACAAATTCGATTAAACTGGCCACAGCGCGATCGCGAATTCCACAAGGGACAATCTGTTCAAATCCCTCTAAGTCGGGACAGACATTGATGGCGAAACCGTGCATCGTGATCCAACGACTGACTTTTATGCCAATAGCCGCGACTTTTTTCCCCTCTACCCAAACTCCGGTTAAGCCGGAAATGCGATCGCCTCTGACTCCGTAGACGGCTAAAACCCGAATAATCACTTCTTCTAGCTGTCGCAGATACCAGTGCAAGTCTTGTTGATGTCGTCGCAAGTTGAGGATGGGATAGCCGACTAACTGGCCTGGACAGTGATAGGTGACTTCTCCACCTCGTTCGACTCGGTGGAGTTCGACATTGCTGAGATTTGGGTTAAATTTTATGAACTTGGGATCAGCTCCCTGTCCGAGTGTGTAGACAGGGGGATGTTCCAATAGCAAAAGTACATCGTTGCACTCAGGATGCTGTTGATGCTGTTGTACGAGCGCTCGCTGCCACTGCCAAGCGACCTTGTAAGGGACTAATCCTAAGTTATAAATAAGACATCTCAGACGACCGGGATCAAGCAAAACAGACATTTAGAGAAGATGTATGTGTTAATATGATCAGTATAGATACTCAATACATAGAGGATAAAAAAGTTGGGATGGTACTAGAAATCCCCTCAAAAATCAAGTGAAAGTTAACATAACTTTACCCTAAAATCATCAAGAATTGTCAAGGGATGCAACAGATTTTGAAGGGGTAATCTATCTCAAATCCAAAGTGTTAAGGTGAGTTTATGCCCACATTATGAGCGGGAGGGAGCTTTATGAAGCTTGTGATCCAGGGTAAAAATCTTGAAATTACAGAAGCTATTCACGAGTATGTCCATCAAAAAATTTCTAAGGCCGTCAGCCACTATCAGCAACTTACGAACGAAGTGGATGTTCACTTATCAATTGCTCGTAACCCTCGGATAAATCCAAAGCAAACTGCCGAAGTCACAATTTATGCAAATGGAACGGTGATTCGCGCCCAAGAAAGTAGTGAAAATCTGTATGCGAGTGTTGACCTCGTTGCTGATAAAATCGCTCGCCAACTGGGTAAGTTTAAAGAAAAACGCCAAGGAAAACACCTCCATCCGCCTAAACTCGGGGAAGTGGTAGAAACTCAGCCTGTGGTTGAAGATCTAATTGGCGATCGCCAACCGGAACTTCCCGAAGAGGTAGTCCGAACCAAATATTTTGCAATGCCACCGATGAGCGTTCAAGATGCCCTGGAACAATTGCAACTGATCGATCACGATTTTTATGTGTTTTGCAACGCCGATAGCGGAGAACTAAACGTCATTTACAAACGTGTTCATCATGGAGGTTATGGGTTAATCCTACCCCGCAATAATAACGGTAATACCAACGGAAAATCATCTCAGAGCAGCCAGGTTTTACCACAAAAGTCGCCTGTCTAGCTATTAGTTTATCCTTTGATTGAGGGTTTGAGATTTGACAAGCCCTCAAGACTAAATATTCTTGTAGAGATGTTACTGTTAACATCTCTATTTTTTTTGACTTCTGTAAAACCCCAGTTTCTTGCTAGAAATTTCAAGATTTCAGCCTTGAATTACCATTGACATCCTCCCTCGCCGGAGACGAGGGATTCCCAAACATCGCTATTTGGGTTTCTGTTTCTTAGCACCTGGCTTAACAGATTTGCTCTGTTCAGCTCTTACGGTCGCTCCACAGACTGACACT
>NZ_JAYGHR010000022.1:0-51159 GCF_034932365.1 Limnoraphis robusta BA-68 BA1
GATTAAGGGGGGATCAAGGGGGGATTGGAGAGGGAGTTAGGGGGTGATATCAAATAATATTAAGCCTCTTTAAAAAATCGGACAATTTCGCGGACATGGCTGAGAACTTCGCTGTCGGTTGTCAGTTGAGAAATAGCATTTTCAGCATCTCTAGCTAACTTTTGATGTTCGGCTTGGTTGCTGGATTTTAACTGTTTTAAATCTGCCGAAAGTTTCTCTAAATCTCTTTCTTGAACTTCCCAACGTTTAACCTGTTGAGAGATGAATGAATTGGGATTATTCGCATCAAGTAAAGCTTCTAATTCTTTTACTTTATACTCAAGGGTTGAAAAGCGATCGCGAAGTTCTAAAACATCTTCTCGCGGATAAGAAAACTCTCGCCGAACCATTGCTAAACGGGCTGCTAAATATTGATAAGCACGAATAGCCGGACGCAAAACTGTTAATAACAATGCCGCACCCGAACCAATATAACCAACCACACTAATTCCGGCTAAAGCTAAGGCATAAAGTCCGACTGTAGAAATGATATGTAATCCAATCGCAACCCACAGTGAACGACGAGCAACGAGCTTAACATATTTGAGTTGTTTTTCATCAATTTTGATCTCTTTTTTGACAGAATCTTCAGCTTCAGCGAGAACTTCCTTTGCATCAAAATGAATATTCCAGGGAACAGTCACAATTAATAATAACCACCAAAATGTCGCGCCGCCAATTACCCAGTCTAAAAAATTACCTGTCGGAATGTTTAACCATTGTAAAATTCCAAAACAGAAAAGAACCAATAGAAAAAGTCCCACACCGAAACCTGCAAAATTAACTGAGTTTCTCATAGTTGAATGCTAATCAATTCAGATGTTTAAATTATGTCGAGCTGATTTCAGTTTCCAGACAATCATGTGACAGTTCTCTAAGTTTCATAGTTGTGACAATGGTACAATTGGATGCTAACCTATAAAAAATGTAGGGAGCGCAAGATTGCACAAAAAATGAATAAATATAAAGGTCATTGTGACAATTTAACAATTGGATGTTAATTTCAAAAAACACGGTTAAAAATGAATATAAACGTCAAAATTGAAATGAAAACCTCAAAACCCGGAAAAGTTTATTTGGTGGGTGCGGGATTAGGAGATGTCGCTTATCTAACTGTGCGATCGCATCAACTTTTAACCCAAGCTGAAGTCATCGTTTATGATGCTTTGGTTGATGATTCGATCTTGCAACTGATTCCAACAAATTGCCTAAAACTTGATGTCGGTAAACGAGGCGGAAAACCCAGCACTCCCCAGGCTGAAATTAATCAGCTTTTAGTCAAATATTGTCAGCAAGGAAAACAAGTTTTGCGACTCAAAGGCGGTGATCCGTTTATTTTCGGACGGACAACCGGCGAAATTCAAGCCTTAATTGCCGCCGATTGTGACTTTGAAGTAGTTCCCGGTATTTCTTCAGCTTTGGCGGCGCCTTTACTGGCTGGAATTCCCCTAACCGATGTAATGATAAGTCGTTGTTTTGCTGTATTAACCGCTCACGAACCTGAAGTAATAGACTGGAAAACGGTTGCAAAAATTGAGACTTTAGTGATTTTAATGGGAAGTCGGAATTTAACAGAAATTATCCAGCAATTACAACAAAATGGGCGATCGCCTCAAACCCCAATTGCCATTATCCGCGAAGGAGGACGTCCTCAACAACAGGTTTGGGTGGGAACTTTAAGCGATATGATTGAAAAGACAGCTAACTATTCTCTTTCCCCTTGCGTTATTGTTGTCGGAGAAGTGGTACGATTACGAAATTTCCTACAATCTCCTGTCTATTCTATGCCCAATTCTCAAAAACCTCTTTCTGCAAAAACCATTTTAGTCACTCGTGCGGAAGGACAATCGAGTAAATTTTCCCAACTGTTAACCGCAGAAGGGGCAACGGTGATCGAAATGCCTGCTTTAGTGATTGGCCCGCCTTCGAGTTGGGCGGCTTTAGATGAAGCGATCGCTCATTTTGATGCAACTTCTCCAGGTTATTTTAATTGGTTAATTCTCACGTCTGCAAATGGGGTAAATTTCTTTTTTGAACGATTGAAAACTCACCGAAAAGATACTCGCGCCCTCGCTCAAACTCAAATCGCAGTTGTGGGGAAAAAAACGGCTGACAGTTTAAAACAATACGGACTCAAACCGGATTTTATCCCCCCGGATTTTGTGGCTGATTCTTTAGTTTCTCATTTTCCTGAGTCCCTAGCGGGAAAACGAATTTTGTTTCCTAGAGTAGAAACTGGGGGGCGAGATGTGTTAGTACAGGAGTTAACCCAACAAGGTGCGGAGGTGGTGGAAGTTCCGGCTTATGAGTCTAGATGTCCTGATGCGATCGCTCCTGATGTATTAGAGGCTTTGCAACAGCATAAAATTGATGTGATTACTTTTGCGAGTTCTAAAACCGTGCAGAATTTTTGTGATTTAATTGCATCAATTGGGCAGAATCTATTAGAGGGAGTTTGTATTGCTTCTATTGGGCCGCAAACCTCGGAAACTTGTTACCGTTTGTTAGGCCGCTTGGATATTGAAGCAAAAGAATATACTTTAGAAGGGTTAACTGAGGCGATTGTTGCCTGGGAATTGGGACAGAGAACTATTCAGGGTAATTCTTAAGACCAAAAAATTGATATTCTCCCTTGGGGGTGAAACTATGAGTTTTAATCGATTTCAACAAAGTGATTTCACACAGATTTTGTTAGGCACAATAACGGTTGCGGCAGTGATTAGCCAGCAGCAGATTGTTGTCGCAAAATCGGCTCAAGAAGTCGCGGAAATTGCTGCATTAATTACCGTACAAATTAATAGTACATTGGGCGATGGATCGGGTGTAATTATCGCCAAAGCTGGTCAGAAATACACGGTTTTGACGGTGAATCATGTGGTTGAAGATGCGAGTACCGATTACAGTATTCGCACCCATGACGGCGAAAATCATTTAGTTAAACAGGTGATTCGCCTACAAACTGATAACACAGAACCAGATTTAGCAATTGTTGAGTTTGAGAGTAATTCTGATTACACAGTGGCGATGTTAGGGGATTCTGAACAGGCTGTAATTGGCGCTCAAATTTATGTTTATGGATATCCGGCGACGGGAGGATTAACGGGGGCGGAACGAGAACCTGAACTCTCACCAGGATTAGTCACCAGTCGCCCTAAAAGTCGCCCAGAAGGATACAATTTGCGCTATCAAGCTGTTACTTGGAGCGGCATGAGTGGCGGCCCCGTGTTTGATGCGGCGGGGCGTGTGGTGGGTTTACACGGACAAGGGGAGTTTGGATTTGCTCAAACCAGTTCCGGTGATGTGGCACCGATTAAAACGGGATTTAATGCGGCAATTCCGATTAATTTATTTATTCGACAGTTATCAGAAACTCAATTAAAACTTGAGGATATTCAGATCGATGACACGCCAACAACGGCAACTGATTCGACTTTATCGCTGGATAATCCTACTGATGCGAAAACCTTCTTTTTTCGAGGTTTAACGTTTTTAGATCAGGGCTATGCTTGGGAGGCGATTGAGGATTTTAATCAAGCCTTGAAACATGATCCGAATCTCCCCGAAGCTTATTTTAATTTGGGTTTGGCTCGAACTGTATTAGCGGCTAATTTTACCTCAGAAGTGGGAACCGTTCGCGGTTCAAATCCGATTCCTGATTATACCGAAGCGATTCGTTTAAATCCTGGTTATGCTGATGCTTATTATAATCGGGGGTTGGCTTATTTAGAGCTAAAAAAGTTGGATTTGGCGATCGCAGATTTTAAACAAGCCGCCCAACTGTATCGCCAACTCGGACGAGAAGCTTCCTATCGAGATGCAGTTAATCGCATTCAGGAACTTGAAACCTCTATGTAACTAATGTAATAATTCAAATGGGAAAGAACGACAGTCTCCAGAATCTTGATTTCTGGATTTTTTTGCCTTTTTTGAAGATTTAGCTATAGTAGAATTAGAGAACGGTGAGGTGCAGTCTGTCAAATTGCAAACAGATTGTATATCATCAGATCACTGAGGATGGAATTCTACCCCAAAAGTTGGAGAAAGCAGATCACTAGAGAGTCTCTAATTTTCATTTTAAACCTTTGTATAAAATCCCTTTTTTAACTCTTAGTTAGGGAAGAATAAAATTAGGAAATTTAACATGACTTCATTAACCGAAAAAACACATAAAGGAAATATTGTTGTTGTTGATGATACGCCGGATAATTTGCGATTGTTGGGTAATATTCTCAGAAATGAAGGGTATAAAGTTAGATTAATTCCCAATGGAGAGTTAGCATTATCGGGTATTGAATTATTACTACCTGATCTGATTTTACTGGATGTAATGATGCCGGATATGAATGGTTATGAAGTGTGTCAACGCTTAAAAGCAAACAAGCACAGTCAAGATGTTCCGGTGATTTTTATTAGTGCGATAGATGACGTTTCTGATAAAGTCAGAGCCTTTGAAGCGGGAGGTGTTGATTATATTACTAAGCCTTTTCAAGTTCAAGAGGTGTTAGCCCGAGTCGAAACGCATTTGAAAATTCATTATCTCCAAAAGAATTTGCTTGAAAAAAATCAAGAGTTAGAAATCGCCGTCGAACAACTCAAAACCACTCAAAATCAACTGGTTCAGTCTGAAAAAATGGCAGCTTTGGGACAGTTAGTGGCGGGAATTGCCCATGAAATTAATACCCCTCTTGGTGCGATTCGTTCTTCTATCGAAAATATTACAGCATTCTTTAATGATAGTTTAGGAAATCTGCCAAAAGTTTTACAAACTTTGAGTCCTGAACGACAAAAAGATTTGTTTACGCTGTGTCAGCAGTCCTTAGAACAAACGGTTTCTTATTCTAACAAAGAAAAACGTCAAGCCCGACGGACTTTGACTCGTAAACTCGAAGCTTACAATATTAGCAATGCCGAGACTGTAGCTGATACACTCGTTGATCTGGGTATTTTGGAGGATTCGGCCTTTATTGCATCACTGATACAAGCTCAAGATGGGGAAAAAGTGTTAAATTTAGCCTATAAAATTTCCAGTATTCAAAGAAGTGCTAACACGATAAAAACAGCGACAGATAGAGCCGCAAAGGTTGTATTTGCCTTAAAAACTTATGCCCGATATGATCATTTAGGCAATCCGATAGAAGCGAATATTATCGAGGGCATAGAAACCATATTAACGCTCTATCAAAATTATATCAAACAAGGCATAGACGTGATCAGAGATTATCCAGATTCCTTGCCTGCAATTTTATGTTATCCTGACGAGTTAAATCAAGTCTGGACAAATCTGATTCACAACGCTTTACAAGCCATGAATTATCAAGGAACGTTGACCATTAATGTGATTAATCAAAGCGACAGGCTACTCATTCAGATTACGGATAATGGTGGGGGAATTTCTCCTGAAATTCAATCCAAAATTTTTGAGCCTTTTTTCACCACAAAACCCGCAGGTCAAGGCAGTGGACTGGGGTTAGATATTGTCAAAAAAATTATTGAAAAACATAAAGGTACAATAGAAGTCAAATCTGTTCCCGGTGAAACAACCTTTACTGTGTGTTTGCCCATTCCGAGTTAATCAGAATACTCAACTGAGGTCAGCCATTATGCCTAAACCTGTTATTTTGTGTGTGGATGATGAACCTGTCGTTTTAGATAGTTTAAAAATTCAACTCAAAAACGCTTTCCGAGATACTTATGGCTATGAAATGGCTGAAAGTTCTGATGAAGCTTGGGAGATTTTAGAGGAACTTTCGGAAGACAATACTAATGTTGTCGTGATTGTTTCGGATTGGTTAATGCCGGGAATGAAAGGGGATGAATTTTTAATTAAAGTTCATCAAAAATTCCCCAATGTTTTAAAAATCATGCTGACTGGACAAGCAGATATGGAGGCAATTCAACAGGCAATAGAGCAAGCGAATTTGTATCGATGCTTATCTAAGCCTTGGAACAGTGAAGAACTGATTGCCACGATTGAATCAGGGTTAAAGAATTATCAGCATTATCAGGATTATGAGTAGACCAGTGGTGATTTGTGTCGATGATGAAGCAACTATTTTAGAAAGCTTAAAAGTTGAACTGAGAAAAGCATTAGGAAATCAATGTTTGATTGAAATTGCCGAAGGCGGAGAAGAGGCTTTAGAACTTTTAGATGAACTTGAAGAAGAAAATTCCGAAATTGCAGTGGTTTTATCCGACTATTTAATGCCGGGAATGAAGGGAGATGAACTGCTGGGAGTCATCCATGAAAGATCCCCTAAAACCTTGAAAATCTTGCTAACTGGACAAGCGGATTTACCTGCTCTCGGTAATGCGATAAAATATGCAAAACTCTATCGATATATTGCGAAACCCTGGGAATCTGAGGATTTAAGATTAACGATTAGTGAAGCAGTTAATAGTTATATGAAGGAGAAGAAACTCCAAGAACAAACCTTCAAACTTCAACAAATGAACGAGGCGTTACAGCGATTAGCCGGAGAACTGCAACAAGCCAATCAAGAGTTACAGCGTTTAGCGGTTACAGATAGTTTGACTCAATTATCAAATCGTCGTCAATTTGATGAATATTTAATCCATGAATGGCTGAGAATGATGCGAGAACAGCAATTTTTATCTTTAATTTTGTGTGATGTAGACTATTTTAAAAACTATAATGATCAATATGGTCATCCGGCGGGTGATGATTGTTTACGAACGGTTGCTGATGCCATTCGTCAACAAGTTAAACGTCCCGGAGATTTAGTCGCTCGCTATGGCGGAGAAGAATTTGTGATCATTCTTCCCCATACTCAAGCTGAAGGGGCGGTTAAGGTTGCTGAAGCCATTCGACAGGAAATAAAATCCCTAAATATTCCCCATTCTCAATCTAAAATTGCCGATTGTATTACCGTGAGTTCAGGGGTTTCTACTGTGGTTCCTCATCCGAATTATTCGCCCTCTGATTTGATAGTAGCGGCAGATGAAGCACTCTATAAAGCCAAACAACAGGGACGAGATTGTGTGATTTATCAAGCTTTTCCTCTCTCTTCTCAGTCTGAGGATTTAGACTTGGGTTAATTCAATTTAGCTTAAATAAGCCGATTGAATTGTAACATGACGTTGATGGAGTGTTTTTTGAAATAAATCTGTTGGTAACGCTTGTTCAATCGGCCAAACTCCGGGTTTCTGAAGTTGATTGGTGAGGATTAATTGAGCAACACTTCCGGTTCCAATTCCGGCGGCGACGGCTGTATTTTCATGGGTAAACGTTGAACAAAATTCAACGGGTTTTTGGTCTTTATAACCTTGCGCTGATGAGCGGACAGCTACCCCAATTCCACTAAAATAATCGGTAACAGTTGTCATCGCATAACTGACTTGAGAAAGAAACTCAATCACTGCCGTATTTTGTAACCAACTGGGCGGCCATTGATCAGCTACCATTTTGGTTAAATGATTATAAAAGTCAGGAAAAGTGCCGAATTTAGTCACAACTGTTTTCACATCAAAAGATTGAGCGAGGGTGAAACATTCCGGCATATCAAACCAATAGACACTGAGTTTACCATAGGGTGCGGGAAATTTAATGACTTCGCGATCGCTATAGGGTTTAACCTGTTGCCATTGGCTATTTTTCCAGACTTCAAAGGGACGCTGTAACCCGAGAAAAGTGGTTCGCATAACGGTAATTCCTGCCCCGCCCGAACCCCCAACAACATAACTCAAATGAATCGTTTCAACTTGATCTAGTTGTTCCACCCCGAGACGGACTAAACTGTTTGAAATGCCGGGAAAAATCCCTGTATTAATAATAGCGGTTATTCCGTTTTTTTGAGCCGCTTCTTTATGGTTTAAAGCCTTTAAAGTAAAGCTACGATTGTCACTGACATCAATATAATTCACGCCAGCTTCGATGCACAATTCTAAAACACCTGCATCCCGATAATGAAACGGCCCCGCACAATGAATCACCAAATCAACGGATGAAATGGCTGAGATTAACTTGTTTTTATCCGCCAAATCTAATTCTAAAAACTCCATCCTTGAATCAATAAAGGGCTTGGTTTGTAAGGTCTTTCTGCCCGTAATCGTAATCTCAACCTCTGGGGTAAAATTAATGATATCTTGAGCCACACTCTGGCCGACTCTCCCTCGTCCTCCTAAAATTAAAATTCGCTTTTTCATCATTTTATCCTTGATTGATTAGAGTTTAAGTAAATGTGGGTAAAATTGCTCGTGCAGTTTGGATATTGGTTGCACAAATAACCTGATAAGTATCACAAAGTCTAAAAATAGCCTCTAAGGAAGCTAGATTTGGCCGGCGAATTAAAGGTTCTCTCAAACAAATCACTGCCTTGATATTTCCTAAGATAATTTGTACACCAATTGTATCTGACCCTCCGACTAAAAGATTGGGACGAATCACTTGTTTAACGCTCAGATTGACTTTCTGCTTTAAAATTTGAGCAACCCATTCCGGCGCTAAAATCGGTACATTCGACAAAATATCAATTTCCTTCTCTACCCAGTTTACCAACTCGGAGATTTTCGTTTCATCTGCCATGAGAATCATATATTTACGATTCGCCCTGATTCCACTTCTGCGAATTCCCTCAACGGCGGCCTGGGTAACACGATGAATTAATTTAACCGCTAAGTGAGGACGTTTATGTTTGAGGTTTTCAATATCATCAAAGGTCATAATCGCAATCGTACCATCACTGGCCGCAATAAAATCGGCTTGACGAGAGATTGACTCCAAGAGTGCCATTTCCCCTAAGAAGTCCCCGGTTGTGCGCGTCGAGTTGTCCCGATGATCCTCGATAATACTAATTTCTCCACTGAGAATCACTCCAAAAGAAGTATCACGTCCAGTTTTGGGCATAATCTCTTGTAGGTCAAAAAACTTATGAATTGAAAAATATTCACAGATGAGTTCGACTTCTTCCGAGTAAAAATCCTTGAAAGTCTTCAAATTTAGAAATAAGTTTGCTTTCTCAGACATAAAGTCCGACCCCCGATGGCCTATTAGATCTGACCCAAATCTGCAATCAAAAATCCCAAATTACAACTTATAATTAAGATTAATATAATAACTGAATCGCGCATCAATTCCAAAATTCGATGAGTCCATCACAACTGATTGCATTTCAGCCCATTGCTGCGATCGCTACAACCCCCAACGCAGCCCAACGACTACAACCGTTGTGTCAGACTTCCGATGTGACGCTGTACCTGCCTCAATCCTTGGGCGGCATCCCCGGCAGCCAAACCTATCCCGACTCTCTGCGCCAACTCCTACCGCAACTCTGGTCAAGTCATCGCGCTATTATCTTCTGTCTGGCTTTAGGGGCCGTTGTCCGCCTGATTTCCCCCCTATTACAGCATAAATCCAGCGATCCGGCGGTGATTGTGGTTGACGAAAGCGGCCAGTTTGTGATTAGTGTCTGTAGTGGTCATATTGGCGGCGCGGATCAACTCGCCCAACTCGTGGCCCGTCAACTGGGCGCAACTCCTATATTAACCGGTGCCGCAAACGCTTTGAAACTCCCCGGAATTGATGTTTTGGGGGTGCCGTTTGGCTGGAAACGAGGAGCCGGAGACTGGACAGGTGTGAGTGCGGCGTTAGCCCAACAAAAAACGCTACAAGTTCAGCAAGAAGCAGGTTCTACGCTTTGGCAACAGCATCTCCCCGCCGATCACCCCTTTGATTTTACCTCAACCTCAACTCCTCAAGCCAAAATCTGGATTAGCCCCAAAGCGCGACCACTTTCCACCGATTTACCCCAAGTCCAATGGCATCCGCGAGTCCTGTGGGTGGGTGTGGGTTGTGAACGCCATACCCCCAAAATGGTGATTGAAAGGGCAATTTTAGAAGTCTTAGAGACTCATCAACTCGCTTCTGAAGCGATTGCCGGAATTGCCACGATTGATCTCAAAGCCGATGAAACCGGATTAGTGGAACTTTGTCAAGAGCGCGACTGGCCGTTACGCACGTTTGACGCCGAAGTGTTGCGTCAGGTGACGGTGCCGACGCCTTCTGATATTGTTCGTCAAGAGGTGGGAACCCCCAGTGTTGCCGAAGCTGCGGCGTTAAAAGCAGCAGGAGTTGAAACGTTACTGGTAACTAAACAAATTTATCGTCATCCTCAACCCTCGGAACAGCCAAGAATCGGTCAGGCGGTAACGGTGGCCATTGCCCAAAGCCAACGAGAATATACCGGACGCAAGGGACAATTATTGCTGATTGGTATTGGCCCCGGTCAACTCAATCAAATGACTCCCGCCGCCCAAACCGCAGTGACTCAGGCGGATGTGGTGATTGGGTATTCGCTGTATTTGGAGTTAATTGCGCCGTTGTTGCGTCCGGGGCAAATTGTTGAATCCTATCCCATTACCCAAGAACGTCTTCGGGCAGAACGAGGGATTTTCTTGGCTGAATGGGGGTTAACGGTGGCGGTGGTGTCTTCGGGAGATTGTGGGATTTACGGGATGGCGGGGTTAGTGTTTGAAGAACTTCGCGCCCAAGGTTGGCAAGGGCAAACGCCCGCAGTACAAGTGTTTCCGGGGATTAGTGCGTTGCAAGCGGCTGCTTCTCGGGTGGGTGCGCCCTTGATGCACGATTTTTGCGCGATTAGTTTGAGTGATTTGTTGACACCTTGGGAGGTGATTGAAAAGCGCTTAAAAGCGGCTGCAATGGCTGATTTTGTCTGTGCTTTATATAATCCGCGATCGCGCAGTCGTACCGAACAATTATACCAAGCTCAGGCGATTTTTTTACAGTTTCGTTCGCCTCAAACTCCCGTAGCAATTGTGCGTTCTGCTTATCGAGAAGATGAACAGATTACGTTAACGACTTTAGGGCAATTAACGGAAGTTTCTGTTGATATGTTGACTACGGTTTTAATTGGCAATCAAAGTACAGCGTTTCTGGAAAATTGGATGATTACCCCGAGAGGATATTTAGGGTTTGAACAATGTTAACCTCCTAAACGTTCAGAGGAGTCAAGTGGAGTGTGAGGAAATTGTGTTGTCTTCTAATCAATCAAAAACGGTTTACAGGTCTTGAGTGGTGCGAGAAAAAACTCGATCAATTAAACCAGAAACTAGGGATAAAACAATCGAACCGAACAACGCAGGGAAAAATCCTGCAACGTCAAATCCTGGTGTAAAATATCCGACTAATGAAAGGGAAATGGCGTTAATCACCAGTAGAAATAACCCTAAAGTCAGCAGCGTTAAAGGCAGTGTAAACAGAATTAAAATCGGTTTGACAATCGCATTTACTAACCCCATAACCACAACACCAATGGCTGCGGCTTGCCAACTCGCAATGGTTAAGCCCGGTACCAGATAAGCGGTAATCCAAAGCGCAATCGCCGAAAGTACCCACGTTAGAAAGAAATTCAGCATAGGAAAGCTCAACTCTATCAGTACCTTGTAATTTTAGCAAATTCACCGATTTTTTCGGCATCTGTATCCGAGAATCGCTATGCTGGAATGAGAGAGTCCATTTTAATAGGAGATTTTCGGATGATTCGAGGATTCATCGCTGTTATTGCAACACTGGTGTTGTTCTGTTGGCCTTTAACGGCATGGGCTGAGGAGAACCCATCGGGTTTATTTTTTAATCATAGCCTCTTACAAGGACGGGATTTTTCTAATCAAATGCTTCCGGCGGCGGAGTTTGCTAACTCAAATTTAGAGTCTGCTACCTTTGACAATTCTCAGTTAGTTGGGTCAATTTTTAGCAAAGCGATTATGCAAAAAGTTAATATGCGGGGTGCAGATTTGACCTACGGAATGTTGGATCAGGTTGATTTTAGTGATGCGGATTTGAGTAATTCTATCTTTACAGAAGCTCTATTTTTGGGTTCGACTTTTAAAAATACAAACATCACAGGTGCAGATTTTAGCGAGGCTCTTTTAGATCGAGAACAGCTTCGACAACTGTGTAAAAGAGCCAGTGGTGTTAATCCAAAAACCGGGGTTGAAACTCGATATTCTTTGGGTTGTCGTTGATTTTTTTAAGAGGATTGGAGCGGATTGTTGGGGAAATTAATGAATTGCCAATTTACCGCTCCTACCTGATAAACTCATCATATAAATATTTGAAAGAACGTTGAATAGATTTGGGGAAAACATCCAGAGTCTTGTTGATAAAGTCTTTAGTTACGTTCATCTTAATCTCCTCAAAATAAACTTGAGTAAAACTCTAAATATTGTGTCATTGCAGTCGTTTTTGAGAAGCGAAACTCATCAGGAGAGAGTTGGGGGCGAGGCTGTTTTAAGGCGTTAATAATTGCTTGAGACAGATTGTGAACGGGATCATCATCTAAGTCGAAATAAAAGCAGTCAGAAGCCCCCACTTCTCGAAATATCGGGATATCTGAACAAACTACTCGACTCGAAAAATAGAGGGCTTCTGCTAGGGGTAAACAAAACCCTTCTGTTGAAGAAGGACAAACTACTAGCTGACAATTTTGATAAAGCCAGCACAACTGTTCATCATCAATGGATGAGGTTAGAAGCACTCGATCACCCAGGGATTTTGTATGAATAAGTTCGATTAAATTCCCTGTTTCTGGGCCTGTACTTCCCACTAAAATGAGTTGAGTTGAGGGAGCGATATCTCGTTTTTCTTCTATTAGTTTAGCATAGGCTTGAATCAATAAATGTAAATTTTTATTTTTACGATGTTGAGCTACACTGAGAATAAAAGGACGGTTCTCTAAATTGAGTTTAATTGGAAGTTTGGGTTGAGTATTTTCAAAGTCAACATAGTTATAAACTACACGATTTTTGCCTTGAGCATAGACTTTGGGAAAATAGTATTGCAGTCGGTTTAGAGTCTCTTGAGAAACACAGACAATTCCATCACTATTGATCACAGCCAGGTAGGTAAAAAGCTGATTAAACAGATAATTTGGAAAGCCAAAGTTTTCGGGTTTTTCATAGGGATAAAAATCGTGAATAGTTGAAACAACAGGCACAGAAAATAAAAAGTTTAAAAAAGG
Source organism: Limnoraphis robusta BA-68 BA1 (assembly GCF_034932365.1). NCBI lineage: Bacteria > Bacillati > Cyanobacteriota > Cyanophyceae > Oscillatoriales > Sirenicapillariaceae > Limnoraphis > Limnoraphis robusta. The sequence goes on from NZ_JAYGHR010000022.1 coordinate 13,035, forward strand.
AATCGGAAAGGAAAAGTGAGCAATATTGGGCTTGAGTTTATTGACGAGTTTTGGCAGTTCAAACATAAACCAGAGGTTCCGCTTCAAGGAAGTATTTTTGATCTCAATTTGTAGGACTTTTATTTTATCAGAATTGAGCTGAAAATCTTCTTCAAAATATTGTCTTTGCCAACTTCCCAAAACGAAGGTAATTTGTTCAACTTGTTCGGAAGCAGCTAAACATTTTGCTAAATTTGCAGCGCCTCGACATAAACCTGTGGGTTGAGTAAACCGACTTAATGCAGAAATAAGGATGTGCATCTGTTGTCCTCTAAAAATGTTTTTATCATCAAATTCAATTACTGATTAAGCATTAGGACTCAAGCCTTTCAAGATTCCCGTCTTAAAATTATCAACCATTTGTTCTATTGTATATTGTTTTGCTGTTATTAAAGCACCTGTTTTTAATTCTAAATAAAAATAATTATCGTTCATAACTTTGATCACAGCTTGAGCATATTCTTCTATACTATGTTCTGTCATTACACCATTAATACCTGAACTTAAATACTCAATTTCTGGACTGTGAATTGGGAGATCTGTTGTAATTACAGGGAGTCCCGCTACAAAAGCATCTAGAATAGCTAAACCCACTAAACCCGGAATTAAAAAGACATCAGCCAAAGAAAAGTAGAGTGCTTTTTGTCGCTCAAACTGAGAACCTACATAATACATCCAAGGATATTCACTGACTATCTGTTCAAGCTGTTGACGATCCGGGCCATTTCCGAGGATAAACAGCTTAAAATTTGGAATTTTTTCGTGAATTAGTTTTCCTGAATCAATTAAAAATCTCCAATGTTTATTGGGATATAAACCCCCGCAAAATAATCCAATTTTATCCGGTTCTTCGATCTGATACTTGGCTTTTGCTTGGGCAATTTCATTGGCTGTAATACTGAGTAGATCGTCTTGGAGTTGTTGAGTATCTATCGAGTTCTGTACAATTGTGATGGTATCTTTTCTGACGTTATGTTCTCTCAAATATTGAGCAGTTCCTTCTGTGTAAGCAAACCACCAATCAACCCGATTAATCACCTTTCGTTTAACCCATTCTTGAAAGTTTTCCTGTTCAGCTTGTCGATCCCAACCGTGACCCCAAAAAGCAACTTTTTTGAGTTTCAAAGCGGATAAAACTAACAAAACATAATTAATGACATGGCGGCTTGCTTGCTCAACAATGATTAAATCTGATCGTTGAATTTCTTTCCATAAAGGTTGATACAATATTTTACCTTTAAACAACCAATAATTCTTAACTTTGAGTCCGACTTCTGAATTTAATTCAACATTATCTGATTTTTGTAGTTCGGCTTGACTCGGATCTCCATAAGCGACTCTCAATTGAATTCCTTCTGAGTCAAGAGCTTGATACAGTTTCTCAAAGAAAGAAACTCGATATTGTTTGACTAAGGTTTGAACAATTAAAACTTGTTTCATAGAAAGATTTCAAAAGTAGATTGATGAACTTAGATATGATTAAAAATAACGTCAGCGAACTTTTCGGCTGAGTTCTGTTCAGCAAATTTTTTCATTAGAGTGCGATCGCATAATACGGTCTCGGGTTCTTGTAAAAATCGAGTTAAACCTTTAGCAATTTCACTGGGTTGTGTTGAGTCAAGCGTTAAACCGAGATGATAGTCTTGAACAAGTTTTCCCATTAAACCATAATTAGAACTGAGAACAGGTTTCTGAGCTGCTGCTGCTAAGACTAGAGTTCCGCTCATTCCAATATGTTTTTGATGAGGAGATAGAATAACATCAGCTAAGTGAAAATAACAATGAACATCCTGTTCAGAAACAAACTCAAATTTACAAATAATCTCTACAGGCTTTGTTTGAGAGAGCTGTGCAATTTTAGATTTTACGGCATCACGATCCTGGGGAATAATCTGTCCCACTAAAACTAAACAGAATTGGTGACAAAGGTGATCGGGGAGCAAATCAACTGCATCTAGAAGCTGATAAATTCCTCGACGTTCTCCCAAACTTCCGAGTAATAAAAAACTTTTTTTATTCGGTTTTAGATTCAAATCTTCTTGAATTTTTTCTAGATTTAGATCCGAGAAATTGTAAGTTTTTACCGGATCAGGCATATAGACTGCTGTTGCTCTATTATTATTTTGATTCAAATTATTCACAACAAACGGATCGAGTACAAATAATGTTTTAACTTGAGGTTGTTGCATGACGCGAGTTAGAATTAGTTTTTCTCGGAAATGTTGAATTCGTTCTTTTTGACTGCGTTGATCATCCGAAAAATTCACGTAATGAAAGGAAGGTCGATAATAAATTCCAGATACAGGACAAGGTAACTTATAACCTTCTAAGGCTAGAGGTAGCAGGTAGCGATCCGCGATCATCATCAAACCTTGAGTTGCTTCTAAAGATTTTGCATATCGACATAATAACCTAAATTCCTGGAAATCTCGAACAAAACGCCCAATTTTAGACTGAGTTGACTTTAAAATTTCCTCTTCTTCCGGTTTTATCGTAATAAATTCTAAATTTTTATTCGGAAGTTTGGAAGCTAGATTAACGACTTCTTGATGTTTTGAAATAAATTCATTCAAGACAATAATACAAAGCTGATATTTGAGATTTTTCAGGGCAATAAATTCAATTAAATATTGCAGATAGTTTGCATAATGACCTGTTGAGACTAGATTCCAAATTAGGATTTTTTGGGAATTTTTTTTGAAGTTTGATGAGCGGCTATCCATAAGTTATACGTTGATAAAATTAATGCTTCTTAGAATTCATTAAACGCTCATAATAGTGATCAATAGAAATTGCCTTCTTTGACCAAATTTGTTGTCGAGCAAATTCATAACCTTGTTGACCCATCTCCCATCGTTTTTGAGGATGTTTATACATCAATTCAATCGCTAAAGCTAATTCGGCTACAGTTTCACTCGGTTGAGTTACAGAAACTTTAATTCCTGCTGTATCGGGAACTAAATCTCCTGCACCTTGATGGTTGAGAACAATAACAGGTAAAGCATAAGCCATTGCTTCAACTAATTGTGAACCAAATGAGTCTCTTAAACTTGTAAATAAGAAAACATCATTGGTTAAATATTCCTGTTTAACTTCTGTCCAAGAGATTTGACCTTTCACCTCAACTTTGCTTTCAAGTTGTAAATCCTTCAGCCATTGTGGAATATATTGATCAAGAGAACCTCCTCCAACAATTGTTAATTGAATAGGGATTTCTGAGTTAACTTTTGCAAGAGCTTCTAGTGCTAAGAGTAATCCTTTTCGATGAAATAAACGACCGACCCAAAGTAACTTTAAAGGCTTAGTTTGACTTCGATTGGGCGGTGAATCCGGAAAATAGTTTTCTTCTAATCCAGTATCTAGAAACAATTCAACCCAAGATGCACCCAAACGTTTCGCTAAATGGGCGGTATCTTGATTTGTTGCTAAGATTAAATCTGCATGGCTAACCGTTTGACGCGCAATTAAATTCAAAGGAAGTAATTGAGTATTAGCAAAAGAACGAAACGCTTCACTTCGCCATTGATCTAAAAAGTAACTTTTGAAAGCTGGTGGTGCAATTTGTCCCCCTCCAACCGGCCCAAATACAAACGGTTTATTGAGACGCCAAAGCTCAGAACCTGCCGTTAAACTTCCCCAAGTCACATGATGAATTAAATCAAAATTGTGCTTTTCATTCAGTTTTAAAGCAACTGTATAAGCTTGTCTTTGCCAAATTAAGTAATGAAGATAAACTCCGATTTTTCCCTTCAAATAAGGTTTGAAACGGTTAGGGATATCAACTGGAAAAAAGTGTAAATTTGGCAGGGGTTGAGTCGCTAAGACTTCTTCCCAAGCCGCTTTACTTTCCGCATGAGAACGAGTTAAAACCCAAACTTCGTGACCCAATTGTGCCAAATACCAAGCCCAATTCCAACCAAAACCGAGTTCTGAACCTTTATTCGGTTGACAGGCATAAGCTGAAAGTAAAATATTTTTCATGGGGTGCTATTTGGATGCACTGACTCTGTTTTAGCATACTTTTGTTTGAAGGTAATAATATTGTGAAAATCTTTAAAATGACTTCTTAACCATTCTTCATCTTTGCTCCACCACTGAAACTTTAGTAAAAATTTAATCGTTTCTTCATCAAATCGGTATCGGATTAGTTTGGCTGGAACTCCTCCAACAATTGCATAAGGTGGAACGTCCTTATTGACAACAGCTCCGGCTGCAATGACAGATCCATCTCCAATTGTTACACCATCTAAAATGGTTACATTTGCTCCAATCCAAACGTCATTTCCAATGTTTATTTCTTTTCTTTCTTCAAAATAATTTTGATCGGAAAATGTAATTCCTCCTTGCTTTAAAGTCGAGTAGAAAATGGGATGAGTAGATACAAAATCTTGGGTTGGATGAATTCCAAAACCGATGATACAGTTGATACCAATACAACAAAACTTACCAATATTAACTCTAGAAATACGAGTATTGGATAAAATATAAGTGTAAGAGCCAATATCAGAATTTAAAAGGGTAACATTTTCATAGAGTTTAACGTGATTTCCAACTGTAGTGTTATTGAGTTTTGAGTAATATCCCTGTTCTAAACCTTTGTATTTGAGTTTGTTTTTCCACCAATTCACGAGATAGGACAAATAATCAGTTAAGGGATTTTTAGTGGCTGATTTTAAAATTTTAATCCATATTAACATCAAAAAAACTCCTGTTATTACATTAAAAAAATAATTTATTATCTCAAAAAAATGTTCAACTTTCGTTTAAATCGGTTCAAAAAGCTGGGCGAAAAACGAGTTTCTTGAGTCCATTGGTCAGCTTCCCAATTTTGTAACAGATAGGGAGGATGAGATAAGGGAAAACCCATTGCTTGTACGGGCATATTAGCATAAGAAATCTTTTTAGCCTCGGCTGTTGTATTTGAAGAATATGATAAACTAAAACCAAGATTAGAAACTAAATTTACACTGGGCATAATCCCCAAACCACTCTGAACCCAACAGGAAAATAACCATCGATAAAACCAACTATTTTTTTGTCCATCATAAGTCGCTTGAAACAGTCGCCGCCAATAACGAACGGCTCGGCTATTATTTGAAAGTTTATGCTCAAGAAAATTACTCTCTCTAAAAGTCGGCCAAAGCTTCATCTCAAAGTCGAAATATTGCCAAGATCGTCGCCAAGTCGCCCACCCCCAACAGTCGTGAAAACCTGAATAATAATAGCTGTATTCACTGCGTTGATGTCCGAATTGAAAGTTTGTTCCTGCTATTGACATAACTCGTTGATCTTGCTGATAATAGTCTAGGAGTTCTTCACAGTAATCAAAAAAACTAGGATGCGGTAAACAGTCATCTTCTAAAATAATAGCTGATTCTACAGTTTCAAAGACCCAATTTAAACCACTTGAAACTCGCTTGGCACAGCCTAAATTAATATCAGAATAGTTTTTTAATACCTCACAGTTCCAGTCTACACAATCAATAATAGCCCGAGTTTGTTGACACTTTTCAGCTTCTTCTGGTCGGTCAGACCGAGAGCCATCTGCCACAACGAGCAATATTGGGGGCTGGGCTTGACGAATGACCTCAAATACTTTTGCGGTTAATTCGGGTCGGTTAAAAATTAGAAAAACAACTGGAGTTTTCATTTTTATTGTCTCTCAATATAATCCGTTAATTAATGAACATTTATTCGCTCTTTTTTTCCAAATTTGATATTAATTTGTTACCCCAAATAATACCATTTTTTTCAATAAAGTTATAAGTTAAATAACACAAAGGCAAAGTTAAAATCAGCAAAATTGTTAATAAGCAGATAAAGTAAGGAATAGGCTGCAAGGTTATTTCAGTAGCAGACAAAAAATTAGCAAACCATTCGCTCAATTTGAATAAAATAGCAAAATGTAAGAGATAAATGCTATAGCTTATTTTACCAAATTCTATCCAAAAACGATTCACTAGGAACGGAAATGAATAAAATCCTAACGATAGCGTTAAGAGCAAAAATACAATAGAGTAAGCAATGTGTCCAGGAATAATTTCGTAGTTGCTCATAATTGATAGACTTAAATAGATAGCAATTCCCAGAAGTAAAAAAGCACGTCTAAATACAAAATTTTCAGAGTTGTAGGTTTCATTTTTAGAAGATTGAGATAAAATCCCTGCATTTCTCATTAAAAAATAAAGAACAAATCCTAAAGAAAAAACAGGCAGTTGACTCGGTAAAAAGAAATAAAGATAACCATTCCAAAGCTGCTGTGAAGAAATTAGGGGATTTTGTTTTAAAATCCAGATGAGAATTTGACTAAAGATGAGAACAATTAAAGTTAATCCTATTGCTTGTTCTACATTTTTAATTTTTCGATAAAGATAAGGAGCAATTAAATAAAACTGCATTTCAATCGCAACAGCCCAACCGACAGGAACAACACTGTTAATCCAATAAGGGTTGAATCCATTTGTAAAGGTAAAATTTGCAATAATATTTGCCAAAGTAACTGAAGAAGCATCACCTAACCAATATCTAGGCCCAAGTCCATAAAGTAGTAAGTAAAGAATTATTGCACAATAAAAAAGAGGTGCAATCCGAAAAAAACGACGAATAAAAAAGTTAACTAAAGGTTTCTTTTCCGAATTCATCCTGCGTTCAAATGACAAAAAAATTGAAAATCCACTAATTAAGAAAAAAATCTGAACGCCATATATTCCTTGAGCGCTAAGATTTGCTAACCAATTCGGTAAGTTTTCAACTTTTTGACTTGTATGTACTACGAGAACGCTAAAGATTGCTATTCCACGCAAAGCATCAATATAAGCCAGTCTTTTCATATGAGTTAAGAAAATTACATTTGTGCTAAATTCATTTTTTTCTTGTTATATTAATTTTGAATAAATCTCCACTAATTGATCGTTCAGTTTATTAATCTCATAATTTTCTTCGACAAAGGCTCGACCAGCTTGACCCATTTCTAACCATTTTTCTGGATTTTTAAGCAAAAACCTTAATTTTTCTGCTAAAGCATCAACATCTTTTTCTGGGACTAAAAAACCTGATTTTCCATCTAAAACACCATCGGGAATTCCATTGTGAATTGTTGATAAAACAGGTAAACCCATTGCTTGAGCCTCTTGTAAAACTAAACCCTGACCTTCTTTGTCTCCATCGGTAGCCGTCACACTAGAAAGAATAAAAAGATGAGAATCTGAATAAAGCTGACGAACTTCTTCTTGAGTCATCCATCCTAATATTTTAATATTTTCAGAAACATTTAGTTCTCTAATGAGTTGTTCAAGAGACTCTCGTAAACCTCCATCCCCAACAATACGATAAATTAAGTTGGGATATTCTGTTAAAACTTGAGCTACAGCTCTAATTGAATATTCAATTCCTTTTTTTTCAACTAATCGAGCTACCGTAATAATTTTAACAGGTTCATTGGCTTGTAGATAACGGGCTTTAAATTGATAAAGGGATAAATTTAATCCCATCGGAAGTTTAACAATTTTCTCCGGGGGACATCCTAAAGCAATCGCTCGATCCGCCGTAAAATTTGAATTGACAGTAAATTTATCGCCCAATTTGAAAAGTTTTTTATACGTTCCTCCCCTTGAATACCAAACAGGTGAGTTAACATCCGCCCCATGAAATGAAGTAATTAATCGTCCTTGAATGGCTCCAATTTCCCGTAGAGTTACACCTTTTTGACCCAGTTGACCAAAGTGACAGTGAATAATATCATAAGGCTTTTTTCCGATCAGGGGAATAGCGGCATAAAGTAATCGCAATGAATAGGCTTCTTGTTTATATTGAAAAACATTTAATGAGCGTAACAAAACTGGGGGATTTTTCGGGAAATTTTTGAGGAATAATCCTAAACCTTTCAAGACAGCTTTTGTTCGAGGATGACTCCAACGGGGGCGATAGTAAGTCCGATTAGACAACTGATATTTTTCGACATCAGCATGAAATTTATCTTGATCTTGAGGAGAATCTGCATAAATATCGACTTGATGTCCACGCTCAATTAAACCTGTAATTTGATTAAGAATAAAGGTTTCAGATAAGGAAGGAAATGTTCCGACGATAAAGGCAATTTTCATATGTTTACTCTCAACTCCATCCTAAAAGTTTATTTGATGAGATAGTCTTTTCCAATCGCTTTGAGAAAACGAATCGCCGTCGGAACAGGACTATAATGTTCAATAGCCCAACTCCTACCATTCGTGGAAATTTCTGCTAAAATTTGTGCGTCTTCTATTAGACGTTGAACGGTTTCTTTTACATTTTTTAAATCAATGCCAATATAGTGTTTCCAGTTGGTGGGCATCACAGGTAATAAAAAGCTATTCTGTTCAAAGTTAACATGAAAAGTCACGCACCCGGCAGCTAAAGATTCCCAGAATCTCCAACTATCCCACTGGACAATGATTCGGAGTCTAGAATCAACTTTACAAATCATTTCTTCACCTAATAAATGCGTCAAGGTTCGACTGAATAAATGGTTAGGGTTTTTGGGAAAAGCAGGAACAAATGTTCCCCCAAAAGCAGCACAAGCGACTGATGATTTTAAGCGTTGATAATAGGAAGGATAATGACGTCTTCCACTTTGAGTCCATTGTAAGCGATCTTCAGCACTCAAAGAACTGGTGTCAGACTGATCAATCGTTTCGTCTAAAGGTAAAATTTGATGAAGACCATTTTCAATTAACCGGCTTTTAACGGTATCTCGCAGAGAGTGCTTCACTCGAAAATTATAGAGTAATGTTTTGTTTCTCTGAGAAAAATCGGGTTGTTCTTGAGTCATTTTAATAATCCGGTTAGATAACCCAAAAGCCCAAGGATAAAAGTTTTCTGGGTATTTTAGTTGTTGGTGATAATGACACTTAAAAATATAGTCAAATTTTCTAAATTTATCGTGAAAAGATGGAGTTCTTAAGCCATCTGAATCATCGAAATATACCGTTATGTACTTGCGTTTGGGATGAAATAAATTTTCAGGAATGGGATAACCATAGTCAAACCAACGACCACTAATAATTGCCACCTGACATTCATTAGCTGTAATCTCGGGGTCATGGCACAGGAGAAACCTATCCTCTTGAACGGATGTTTTCCAATAGTTAACATTCCCATAAAAAGGAATTCCTAATTGTTGTAAACCTTCCGCTAAACAAACAATAGGATGTTGATAAGCCGCTTTTTCGGGTGGCCCTTGAGGAAGACAATAGAAGAAGATTTTTTCTGGATAATCCGGGTGCATCTTTTTCCTAAATTGAATAATTAAATTTTCTCATGTTTTCAGCACAAATCAATTCGATTTTGCTTAAATTATCTTTTCCAAAGAAATCTTGCCATTTTACATTTTTATCTCCTCGTCCTTGAAACTGAATATTAACTTTATCAGCAATATCATTGACAGGCTTTAGACCTAACTGTTGAGCGAGTTTTTCAATTTGACTAACTTTATCTTTGAGAAAATCTTCATAACGAATTAAAATCATCTTTTCGGAGTGATTGCCGTAAACATCAGCCATATAATTCCATCGATAAGCCATTCTTTCAATATAGTTTAAACCGGGAAGATTTAACCCAACATTATTGACAATTAACTGCCAAGCTTGACTGATTTTTTTGCCCTGTTCAGGTTGAATTTCATCGAGATTTCCGGGTAAATTTAAGCGATTCAAAATACTTCTAATATTATCTCGGGGATCACGAATAATAAAAACAAATTTGGCTTGCGGAAAATAGTTAATTAACTCCTGATAAAACAGGGTGAGATTAGGTTCTTTGATAATCGCTTTAGAAAAATAGAGTTTGTGACGTTGAATATATGTATTAAACGATAGTTTCCCTAAAAGCACATGATGATAAATTGGGTAATCAACTTCTTGGGTAATATCAATTGTCACTGATAAGCCCGTATTTTCAGCGAGTAAAGCAGCAATTGCTGAAGTTCCAGACTTTTGATTTCCTAACACCAGAATAGGATGAGGATGAACTGGAGTCGTTAATTTTTGAAATTCCCCCTCAACTTGATAACGAAAACCTCGTATTTTTTGATAGAAGGGTTGAATCGAACTCGGAATAAACTGATTGAGTTTAGACATTTTTTATCCCACCTTTTTAGGCTTATGTCGCAACTCATTGAGTAGTTGCAACACTTGTGTTAAAGTCTGTCTGCCATTCGGTAAAATACACCAGCACGACAGATAGAATAAAGCATATAATGCACAATGAAGGGCAATTTCAACAAAAGGATTAATACTCCAAGATATTGCTTGACGAAGCAACCAAAGCAGTCCTCCGGCAACAAAAGAAGCAACGGCAGGTTTCCATAAAATCTTCATCAGAAATCCTGGGGTCAATGGAGAAGACTGAAAGCAATAAACAATCCCCGGATAACGCAAACCACAGAAGGTAATACTGGCTGCAATTGCTACCCCCAAAGCACCCCAACGCACCCCAATTAAAAATGCAATCACCGTGATCGCGGAAGCAAATATATTCCAGTGAAATTGACGATCCGCTCGTCCCATTGAGATAAACACCCAGGCAGTGGCGACGTTAAAGGTACTAATAAAAGCGACAGGTGAAAGGACTCTAAATAAAATGATCGCCTCACTCCATTGAGATCCTAACAAATTGATGATCAAATTATCAGCATCCACCGCCATATAGACTGAAATAGGCATTCCGAGCAAGACCATCACTTCAACGGCTTTGCCATAGTAAGATCGATATCGTTCGGGATCAGACTGGACACTGCACAAACCCGGTAAAGCCACCGTTGAAAGCGGAAAATTAATCTGTTGTAGCGGTAAAACCAACAATTTGTAAGCTTGGGCGTAGAGTCCCAATTGATCCGCACCCCAAAACTTTCCAATTAGTAAATTATCGAGATTACGAGTAAAATAATTAACAACTGTAAAACCCGTGTTCCATCCCCCAAACGCTAACATCGGAGCAACATCTGAGTCAAACTTCGGCCATCCCGGACGCCAACCACAACTCACCCAGACTCCAATACAATTAATAATTGTCATCGCCAATTGCATGGCGACTAACGCCCAATAACCTGTACCCAAAATTGCCAGCGTCAGGGCGATACTAATGCTACTAATCATCGAGATAATATCAATCACCGCCAACGCACCCAAACGCATTTGTCGCTTCAGCAACGCTTGATGTTGAACAGTTAGTCCGCCGAAGATAAAACCACTCCCCAGCACTAACGTAATCAAAATTAAACGCGGTTCACCGTAAAACCAAGCAATCACAGGCGCTAAAGCCACAGTCAGCAACATAATTGCACTGCTGATTCCAACATTGATCCAAAATAGGGTACTGACTTGAGTCTGGGTAATCTGTTCTCGTTGCATCGTCGCCATTGACAAGCCTAAGTCCTTAAAAATGGAAATAAAGCCTGTAATAACTGTCACCATCCCGATTAAACCATAATCTTCGGGTTCAAGAAGACGAGCAAGAACAACGATTGACCCAAATTGCATGATTAACTTGCTAACTTGAGCCAAAATGGTGATCGCACCCCCGCGAATCGAACGCCCTCTGAGATCGGCTTTGAGATGATCAGTACGAAAGAATCGTTCCGGATCGGTGCTAGCAGGAGTTTTGGGTTTGGACTCCGGCAAAATGATACCTCTTATCCCGCTACTATTGCTGTCAATACTATATCACGATGTCTTGAGTTGACTTGTTTTTTTAACTTAGACATAATAAACAGAGTATGACTTTTCTGTGAAGTTTTTTGTTAAGATACTTTACACAATCAAACCATGATGATCATCACTCAGAAATATGGACAGCTTGGCAATCGATTGATTTTATTTTCACATTTAATCGCATTTGCTCACGCCCATAAAATCACCTTAGCTAATCTGGCGTTTGATGAATACGCTGATTTATTTCAACCCACCAGTCGCGACTTATTTTGCCGTTATCCGCCTCATCCTTCTCCGGGTAAACCCAATCGAATTCTACGCCAATTAATCGGTCGTTGGGCTAATTCTTTCGTGATACTGATGAGTAAAATCAAAGGGTTGAATCGGGGTTTAAAGATTCTTAGAATTGATTCCCAACAGGATTGTTTACTCGATAGTGATGAGTTTCTCAGTCAATTTGATCACCAGAAAACCTACTGCATTCAAGGATTTCGCTTTCGAGATGAATCTAACTTAATCAAATATGCTGATCACGTTAGAGACTATTTTACACCCGTTGAGCATCATCAGAACAATATTAAAACATTAATTTCAGAGATTCGCTCTCAGTGTCAAATATTAGTTGGGGTGCATATTCGTCATGGCGACTATCAACAGCATCGAGGCGGTGAATTCTTTTTTACAGTTGAACAGTATGTACAAGTTATGCAGAACGTTACACAGTTATTTCCTCAACAAAAAGTCGGATTTTTAGTCTGTTCAGATTCTCAACACAATCTCGAACAGTTTGCCCCTCTAAACGTCTTCTTTGGAACGAATCATTTATTAGAAGACCTTTATGCTTTAGCCGCTTGTGACTCCTTAATTGGGCCGATGAGTACCTATTCAACATGGGCTTCTTTTTATGGGAAAGTTCCCCTGTATAGAATTTATAATCCAGACGAAAACTTAAGTTTGAGTTTGGAACAGTTTAAAATTTATGTTCCCGGAATGGACTACAAATATCCCCAAGGTTTAACGTTAGACACTAAGGGGTGAGTTCTCTTTCTTTTTTCAGTTCTTCGTGAATATGATTGAGTTTGACCGTGAATAACACATAATAAAACCAGACAAAGTTAGCATCAAAAAGTCGGCTTTCAGTAATATTTTGAAAAAGCAAATATCCCATAAAAATAGTAGGGAGTAAAGACTCTAGTCTTTTGCTTTGAGTTAATAGCATGGAACCCAAAAGAAGATTTCTAAAAAAAGACAAAATAAACAAAGATAAGCCAATATACCCTAAGTCTAGACCAATCTCAATAAAGCCATTATGAGCATGAGGCGGCTTAAACCCATTCGGTGTAATAACGCCTGCGGCGGGATTATCAACCCCCCGCCAAGGTTGCCAAAAGTTATGGTATCCATAACCCAAAACAGGTCTTTGATTAATCGCATCAATTAGCATTGGCCAAAATTCCGTTCGTCCCGTTAAAGTTGGATCTTTACCCAAACTACTGAGAACACTCACCCAATTTTCTGTTAGTAAAATCATAATCACAATTCCCAAGACTAAAAAAAGCACAATAGCGGTAAAAGCTTGCTGAAAAGTGAGACTTTTTAAGACTCTCAGCAATCCAATCATCATCAGCATCAACATCGCCGTCACAAAAGCACCCGCAGAGTTTGCCATTTGTAAAATAAAAAACGAAAAAGCAGCCATTCCCCAAGATAACCCCGGATATTTGGGTTTATTTAAAGCATCAATCGTCCAAATTAAAACACTTAAAGCCATAATAATGGCGAGAAAATTGGGATGAATTGCAATCCCTTTCCAGCCTTTTTCATGGATTCCAATACTGGGTTTTGCTAGGGCATAAAAAGCACTTAAAAACGCGACTATTGTATGAGAGATTCGCATGAGAGACGAAATTTTTTGTAAACTGTATCGCCGACTGATATGAGCCGCTAAACTACTGAGAAACAAAATAACAAGAGTCGCTCGTAACGTCTTTTCAGTTTCATAAGCCCAAAACGTTGAACAAACGGCTAAAATTATTAAAGTTCCTAAAAACGGATCTTTGAGAATTGAGAGGGTATGCTCTAAATATTTGTGATAATATAAATGTAAAAGAATAAACGAAGAACCATAAAAAGCCATGACAATAATTCCGGTAGCAGAAGCCAAGGTAAAAACCGGATTAGACAAAACACTTAAATCAAACTTGTTGAACGGGAAAATAACCAGTTTAGGAACTAAACACAGAAAAAAGATCGTAAAAATATCTCCGAAGAGAAAACTAACTTTTTTAGAACTCGACAAATGAAAAGCCAATAACGCATAAATAATCACAACCCCTAAAATCAAAGGCAAAAAAATAGGATCAAAAAGAATCTGTTTCATAAGATTAAGATTATGCAGTTCTAGAGGAGAGACGGTGCAACTCAAGAAAAAACTAGATTAAGATATAGAAATAAAGCCTCATATATTTTTAAAAAAGATGTCTCTATGGTTAGCCTAAAGACTCCCTACAAAATGACCCGAGTGATCGTTAACCTCTCTCTAATCATACTGACAACTGTCGGGGGGCATCTAAGCGGTTCTACTCAATCCCTACCTCAACCGAGTCAAACTGTATCCGAGTCGGACAATAATCTAACTGTCCTTGAACCTGCCTACATTTTAGGAATAGGTGATTTTATTTCTGTTAAAATTTTTGACGCTGAAGATTTCAGTGGAGAAGCTCAGGTGATTGCGGATGGAACCCTACAACTCCCCTACATCAAGAGATTATACGTTCAAGGGAGTACCCTAGAGCAAGTGACTCGGATGATTGAAACAGAATATGCTCGTATCCTCAAACATCCCTTAATCACCGTTACCCTCACCAAACCTCGGCCCATAAAAATCGCCGTTTCAGGAGAAGTCTCTCGTCCGGGGTTCTACATCTTGACCCTGTTTGACCCGGAGTCCCGTCAACCTGAACTGCGTTATCCCACCCTCGCAGAAGCCATTCAAAAAGCCGGAGGAGTAACATTATCGGCCGATATCCGTCAAATTCAGCTTCGTAGACCTCAACCTTCAGGGGGTGAACAAATCATCGCCATTAATTTTTGGGAGTTTCTTCAGAATGGGGATACTCGTTCTAATATAACCCTACGAGATGGAGACACGATTATTATTCCAGCGACCACCCATTTTAATCAAGCAGAAGTTCGTCAGGTTGCCAACAGTAACTTAGCGATCTCAGCCGATGTCGCTCATAATATTATTGTCGTTGGACAAGTGAACCGTCCGGGGAACTATGTCTTAATTGGGGGCGATGCCAATACTGAACGTCCAGGCGGATACGCCACCGTCACTTGGGCCATTCGACAAGCCGGAGGAATTACAGAACAAGCCGATATTCGTCAAATTCAACTTCATCGCATCACCCAAGCCGGAACCCAACAGATTATCCCCGTCAATTTATGGGAACTCTTGCAAACAGGCGACCTCAACAAAGACCCCTTCTTACAAGATGGAGACACCATTGTTATTCCGCAAGCAACAACTGTTGATTTAACCGAAATTACACCAATCGCTCGGGCCAGTTTTTCGCCTGCTACAATTAGGGTGAGTGTAGTCGGAGAAATTAGAAATCCCGGTGTCGGTACAATTGACGTAGCCCCAGATACAACATTGAACCAAGCCTTACTCAAAGCAGGTGGATTTAATCCCAGATCAAGCCGACAGTTCGTGGATTTGATTCGCCTCAACCCCGATGGTACAATATCTCAGCGAACGATAGCCATTGATTTTTCTGCCAGTCCGAATGAACAAAACAATCCTCTACTTCGCAATAACGACATCATTGTTGTCGAACGTTCTGGTTTAGCAAAGTTTTCAGATCGGACGAGTTTACTTCTAACTCCAACAGGTAGTTTCATCAATCAAGCCCTATCTATTTTTCGACTTCTGGAGGTTATCGAAGGGTTCCAAGATTAATTGAAATCTCAAGCTGATAGAGGCTCTTCACTTCAATTAAAAATAATTGCTATAAAAAATCAATCAAAATCATGGACACTGAACGAGATTTACAACGATTTTTAGTCCAAAATAACGGGAAGCTTAATCCCGAAATGAATCAAGGATTTTCAGGAGAAGTTCAAGATCAAGATGAAGAACGACTAGATATTGGCTGGGTCTTTGCCGTTTTCCGACGACGCTTACCGATCATGTTATTTGTAATCTTGACTCTCACCGCAGCTTTAGGAAGTTTGATCGTTTTGAAATCTCGCCAAGTTATTCCGAAATACCAAGGAGCATTTCAACTATTAATAGAACCCGTCACGGTAGAAGGTCAGTTTGCCCAAAAATATCTATCTGCTCAAGCTGGAGGTGTAGATATTAATCGAATTCAAGTGAATAATAGTTTAGTCGATTATGAGAGTCTCATTCGAGTTTTGAAAAGTCCTAGTTTAATGGAACCTGTTGTAGAGGAAATCAAACAACGTTATCCAAATTTGAGTTCCCGTTCCTTCCTTTCTAGCCTAGAAATTGGTCGGATCATGTATGAAAAAGATTCAAAAGAAGAAGGAACAAAACTGATCAAAGTTAGCTATCAGGATTCTGATCCTGAAAAAATCCAATTTATTTTAGATCAAATTTCAGAAGCTTATTTGAATTATAGTTTACAAGAACGTTTAACCAGTATTAATCAGGGACTAGAATTTATAAATAAACAGTTACCGATGTTAGAAGCACGATATAATAATCTACAAAAACAAATTAAAATATTTCGCCAAGAAGCCAATCTAATTAATCCCGACAATAAAGATCGAGAACTCGCAATTGCAGCCCGAAACCTGCAAGAACAAATCGTAAACAACCAATCCGAACTCGCCGAAAAAAAAGTTTGGGCAGAAGTTCTCCAACAACAATATGCCCAAGGAAACTATGCCGAAATTTTAGGAAATGACACAGGCTCTTATTCTTGGTTAATCAAGCAATACTACGACACCGAAGCCGAGATCATCCAAGAATCAAAGCGACTCCGTGAAGACAGTATTCCCATGCAGCTACTACGAGAAAAGCAGCAAAAGATGCAATCACTTCTGCAACAAGAAGCTCAAAAAGTTATAGACAGTACCGTAGGACGTATAGAAGCACTAGAAGCCCGAGTCAATGTATTGCTGGAGGCTCAAAATCAACTCAACCAACGAATACAAGAACTCCCAGCTTTAGCAAACCGAGAAGCCGAATTACAACAACAACTTCTAGTCGCTTCAGAAACCCTCACAGAATTTCTTGAAAAACGAGAAGCCCTCGGTATTGACGCCGCTCAACAACAAATTCCCTGGCATCTGGTTTCCCCTCCCTCGGTATCGATAGATGACTCTGGAAAACCCATCTCAATTACCGTTAGTAGTACAAAACGTCAACTCGCGATCGCAGTCGTCTTGAGTACCTTGCTCGGAATTGGCATTGGCTTCATCATAGACGTCTTGATCACCGTATTCCACACACCCGACGAAATTAAATCAAACACTAAATTACCCGTTTTAGGCGTTATTCCCCTTTCCAAACACTTCAAAAAAGTCGCCCAAAAATCCAAAACTTTTATTCCCATCGGCTCAGTCGCCAGTTTAACCCCTGTCGTTGATCGCCACTCAGCCCCCGTCAACCCTCAAGTCCATCAATACTATACAGCTTCCCCAGTTTCAGAAGCCTTTCGCTCCCTCTATGCCAATATCTGTTTACTCAGTTCTAACAAACCCTTACGCTCTATCACCATCAGTTCCGCGACTCCAGGAGATGGTAAATCAACCATTGCTATTCATCTGGCTCAAACCGCCGCTTTTATGGGTCAGCGTGTCCTCCTGGTTGACGCAGACCTCCGCAATCCCCAAATTCATCATAAACTCGGTTTACCCAATTTACGAGGCTTTCGAGATGCCATTACCAGCGATCTCAGTCTCAATGATGCCATTCAGCGATTCTCCTTCCGAGACGCTATGCGATCGCCTCAAGATGATAACCTATTCGTCCTCACCGCCGGACAAATTCCCCCCGATCCCGTACAAGTCCTCTCCGCCAAAAAAAGACAATACCTGATGGAACAATTTCGGGCATTCTTTGATTTAGTTATTTACGACACACCCGCCGTCACAGGTTTAGCAGATGCCAGTTTAATCGCCGCTCAAACCGATGGTATTATTTTAGTCGTTGGCATCAAAAAAACCAACCGTTCCGCCCTGCTAAAATCCCTAGAAGGACTCAACCTCAGTAACTCTGTTTTGGGGTTAGTCGCTAACCGCATGAGACGTTAAGAAGTCAGGCAATAGGTAAAAGAAAAGTTTACCGAAAAAATGGGTTGAAAGCCCCGTCCTTCTAGGACGGCTTTTTGTGGTATCATTACGTCAGTGAGTTAAACGTAAAAATGCTGGTATTTGAGGCCAAGCTGGAAGGAACGAATGAGCAGTATCAATCGCTGAATGAGGCGATTAGAACGGCTCGTTTTGTTCGTAATGCTTGCCTGAGATACTGGATGGATAACCGCGATATTGGCAGATATGAGTTGAGTGCTCCGCAGCGCTGTACTTGCTGCGGATGAGAATTTCCCTTGGGTGGACAAACTCAATTCTATGGCTCGACAAGCTTCTGCTGAAAGAGCATGGAGTGCAATTGCTAGATTTTTTGATAATTGCAAGAAAAACAAGCCAGGGAAGAAAGGTTATCCACGCTTCAAAAAAGAACAAACTCACGGAAGTGTTGAGTACAAAACCAGTGGTTGGAAGCTTTCTGCTGACCGAAGATACATCACTTTTACTGATGGCTTCAAAGCAGGAACTTTCAAACTTTGGGGAACCCGTGACCTGCATTTCTACCAACTTAAACAGTTCAAGCGAGTACGGGTTGTGCGCCGTGAGTTCCGGGTATTATACTCAGTTTTGTATTGACCAAGAACGAACAGAAAGGCGAGAGCCAACAGGTAAAACTATTGGTATTGATGTGGGGTTGAACCACTTCTACACCGATAGTAATGGAGAAACAGTTGCAAATCCCCGACACCTTCGTAAAAGCGAAAAGGTTTTGAAACGGCTGCAACGCCGATTTTCTAAGACTAAAAAAGGTTCTAAAAACAGAGCCAAGTTGAGAAATAAACTTGCTCGTAAACACCTCAAAGTAAGTCGCCAGCGTAAAGACTTTGCTGTAAAAACAGCAAGGTGCGTAGTGAAGTTTAACGACCTCGTGGCGTATGAAGATTTGCAGGTGCGGAATATGCTCAAGAATCATCGCTTGGCTAAATCGATTAGTGATGCTTCGTGGTCGTTGTTCCGGCAATGGGTTGAGTATTTTGGCAAAGTGTTTGGAGTAGTAACTATTGCAGTCCCACCCCACTACACTTCACAGAACTGTTCTAATTGTGGTGCAGTAGTTAAAAAATCCCTTAGTACCAGAACTCATGTTTGTCCTGATTGTGGACATACCCAAGACCGGGACCAGAATGCAGCACGGAACATATTAGAAAAAGGTCTAAGTACGGCGGGTCACGTCGGAACTAACGCCTCTGGAGACATCGACCTCTGCGTGGGTGGAGAAATCCCTCCAAGCAAGTCGAGTCGTGGAAAGAGGAAGCCCAAGAAGTGATTCTTGGAATCCCCGTACCTTCAGGTCGGGGAGGATGTCAATATTGTCTGCCTCAGATCTCATAACTCATCGCTCTGACTTATTAATAGATCTTACATAATGCCTCAAAATCTCTGAAACTGTAAACAAAGATTCCTGTTTTTTTTCATTGCTCTCAATCAAAAAACGTCGCTTTAAAGATTGTATTATCTTGAATAATTGTTGATAATTTAATTGACTATCTACCAATAATTGATTAAGAGAAACAGGTTCATATTCACGACTGATACAAGCAATAATTGTTTGCTCGAATTCTGGTAAATGTTGCCATTGTTGATCGAGAACAATCTTCAATTCTTCACTCAAATAGGGTTGTTCATATTTTAAAAATTCTCCTAATCTTCCGTCAAAAACTTCTTGAATTGTATTAACTGTTATTTTCAAAAATAATGGGTTTCCTTGATAAGTATTAATTAAATTATTCCATTCAGACTCATCTGATAATTTGCTTTCTTTGAGTATTTCTTTAGCTGCTACACCTAAACCCTTCAGAGGAAAGAGGCGAACAGGTGAGTTTTTACCTGCTAAGATCATCAATTCTTGGGGAGCTTCCCAACTGTTAAGAATACAGCAACTTTTGTGAACGGTTTCACCAATCATTTTAAATAATTTTTGATAGTTTTTACAGTCTGCTCTGTAAGTTCCTGCAAATTGTTTCTCGCTGAGTAAATTCTCTATCCCATCTAATACAATTAGACAGCGTTTTTGTTGCAAATTTTCTAATAACATTGACAACTTTTCACCTAAACTTGAAGGTAATTGAGTTTCAGGGTTACGAGAAATAGATAAAATTAAATTGTTTAGTGTATTTTCTAAAGGAGGGGATAGATCAAAATTTTGCCAAATAACGACATCAAAGTGAGTTTTTATTTTTTGTAATAAATATCCAGCCAGTGCAGTTTTACCGATTCCAGAGCAACCTAGAATTGCAACTAAACGACAGCCTTCGTACAGTATCCATTTTTCTAAGGTGGCAATTTCCTTGTGGCGATCGCATAATTTAATTAAGTCTGGTGCGTTGCTTAAATCTTGTTGAGGTTTGGTGAATGTTGAGGGTGAATACTGATTTGATGAGGGATCTCCGCAAATATTAACATTACCAACGATAAAATCATTACCTACCAAATTAGAGGATAAAATTAGTGATTGCTTCCTCTCCATCACTGATCGCAGATTCGTTCTATTGACATTTTCTGCTATAGCATCTGATAAAATTTGCCACAGTTCTGAGGCTATATTTCTCACATATCCTTCACTACAATAATGTTCTTCAGCAATTTCAAAATACTTTTTACCCTGCCAAACTCCTCGTAAAACAGCACTTTGTAAATCAGATAGATGTTTCCCTGTGTTGGCGAAGACCAGTTCATCCGCAAAACCCAATACTTCTTGAATATCCATTATTTTAATTTTTTTGGAGATAGAAGTCTTGCTTCTCAGTATTATTACTGAATAACAATTTAATAGATGTGATTATTGCTATGTAACTCAGTAATTTTACTATAATATCATACTTTTTATTGATTTTGTTGATTTTTATGATAAATTCTGATTTTTTCTGACACTATCGATAGAGTTTTTGCTGATAAAATCAAACTGATTATGATTGAATTTAATTAAACAAGAGGCAATAATAAGTATTAACAAATCAATTTTGCGGTACGGCTAAACTCCTTTTTATGTTGATTGTAAACAGTTATTTTAGCCAATACTCTCTACTACAACCAGGAATGTTTTTTTACTATGAAACCTAAAAAATTTCTCAAAACTCTTTCTATTGCCACCATTTTTTGTGGGAGTATAATGGTTTCTACAGCCGAACCTGCATCAGCATTTGGGTGGTGGAAAACAGATTATTTAGGGCGAGCAACCAGCGCAGATAATGAGGCTTATTGGAGGTCTAGAGGAAGAATACACTTCGGCACACCTCCCCAGAATCGTGACCTCATTTGTCAGTGGAAATATCCACGCACAAATGGTACAGTATATGGTGAAGCGGCTGGTTGGTTTGCAGCTAGTTTGGAAACAAACTGCTACCATCGGTACTGGAAATGGTGGTGGTAAAAGATAAAATCTAACTTTTTAAAGGTCAATTCAGTGAGTAGTATTCATTCACAGTCAATAACTCTCACTGAATTTGTTCACGGTAATCCGACAATAATTAACTATGAAAACAAGCCTGAAATACTTAACCATTCTTTTTTACAAATATGATTCTCAACTGCAAAGTTCAGGATTCACTCTTATCGAACTCTTGGTCGTTATTTTAATTATTGGTATTTTAGCTTCTATTTCTACGGCAACAATGTTTAAAATTATTCATCAAGCGAAAGAAACAGAAGCACTTGCTAATATTAACTACTGTCAAAAACAACAACAGACTTACTATGTAGAAAACACAAAATTTGCCGAGTCTTTAGACTCAATTGGTTTGTCTAGTGAAACCCAAAATTATCTATACGATCTAGAAATTTTTCCACCGACAAAACCTGAAGATGGTAATGTCACTCTTGCTTGCTGTATGGCTCTTGAAAAGGGCGGTGAAAGACAAATGCTCTTTTTGTGTGCTAGTAGCAATTAATTTAGCTCTCGGTTGCCAATAGCAATTAATGAATGTCTAAGAACTCGCGCTTAGTCATTACTTCCGCTTTTCATCCGATGTTAAATTGCCAACAGTTGACTTGACTCGCTTTTCCCTCCACTGCGATCGCCGCACAATAGTCTTCACCCAACTCTAGAGATTGCAGCAACCAATCACAACCTGTATTATGAATCTCTAAACTCTCAGCAGACTCTAACTCCGATAACGAAATTTCCACCGTTTCTAACCCCGCTAACCCTTCCCCCGTCGCCTTCAAATACGCCTCTTTTGCTGTCCACAACTGAAAAAATCCCCTCAGTTGTTCCATTCCTTGCGATGTACTCAAAACCAAATATTCCGACTCCCGAAAAAACCGCTTCGCCAGTGACAACACCTCAATAGGACGAATATATTCAACATCAATTCCCACTCGACGATTTAATGCGATCGCCAACAATGCCTTATCCTCAGAATGAGAGACATTAAACTCAATACCCGTCGAATTTGCCTTTAAAAAAGGCTTTCCCCGTTCACTATAACTAAACTCAACTTCAGACGGTGACACCCCCAAATAACCCGCCAAAATCATTCTCAGAACCCCCCTCGCCCCGACAAACCGAACGTGATCCCGTTTTTGGCGATAACGTCTGGCTCGTTCTTGTTCATCGGGGGAAAGGACTTGCTCAAATTCCTCCAGGTGTTCACTGAGTAACCCGAACTCAGCCTGCCAAACCTCAACCCCATCCGTTGAGAGATTATACACCTTCGCAGGTCGATGCCAAATCAAATTCATCGTTTAACCTTTGAGGGTAACTGGCGCACTGTCTGAGACTGGGAAGGGAGCGTCGGTTGATACAAGGGAGCGTCTACAGCCTGTTTGCTCTGATCTATAGGTTCATCAAACCATTCAACCGCAATATCCGCATCATTAATCATTGCACCCAACAGACGCGGACGGTATTTTGTTGAGCCTTCATCCTCATCCACTTCTGTCAACTGCTCCGCTAGTTCTCCTAGCTGACCCGATAGCGTATAGCTTGGACGAGCCACTAAAATTAAACCATCCGTTGAAGGTTCAAGCGTCAAAGCATCGTTATTAGAACTCAGAGAAGGAACATCAATAATCACCATATCAAAGCGATAACGAACTTCTGCCAGTAAACGTTTCATCTCGCTCGACTCTAAAACCCTAGCCGCTTGTCGCAATGGCCCCGGACTGGGAATCACATACAAATTCTCCACATCAGGAACCAGGCGAATACAATGATTAGCATCCCCGTAGTAGCGTAAAGGTTCAGTCCCACTCAACGGTTCTGGTGCCAATCTCAAAGATTCTACCTGAGAGGGCGATCGCAAATCTCCTTCAATTAACAACGTCCGTTTTCCCGCTCTAGCTGTAGCAATTGCCAAATTATAAGCACAGAACGTTTTTCCTTCCAACTCACCCGCACTGGTAATCAGTACCACTCTAGCGGGTTTTTCTCCTATTCGTTGTAAATTGCTGCGGACTTTTTCGTAATATTCTAAATAGGGAGAATGAGCTTTGAGCAATAGAGGCATCGCCTGAGATGATCCTTCAAATAACATCACATTCGGTAATAAACCCAACAACGGCACCTCTCGTTCTTGCAATGCGCCTTTGATTTCTTCCCAAGTGTAGAACTTGCCACTGAGCATTCCCAGAACAAAAATTAACACCGCTCCCCCTAAAACCCCAGCCAGCCCACCCCCGGCTAAAATCAGCGCCATACTGATCGCTTCTGGAACTTCTACATCCTTTGCATAAGCCTCTTGAGCCACCTTTAAACTACTAACGGTTTCCGCTTCTGCTGCTTGAGAGTCCACCAACTGAGCCTTCATCTTATCATGTAAGGCTTTTTTGTAGAGGAGTTCTTGTTCGAGGCGTTGCTTTTCTAACTGTTTATTGGGGAGAGTGGCATAACTTTCTCGCAGATCAACTTCGATTTTTTTGAGATTTTCTAATTGTTGTTGGAGTGTTTCTTTTTGGGTTTGCAAGGCTGTTAAATTTTGAGCCAATAGTTGGCGAGCCGGATCGAGAGAAGAATCTACCCGAATTTGATCCGCTTGTCTTAAAGGTGCCGCGACTCCATCTCCCCCCAACACTTCAGAGGCTCGTTCTTGTAATTGTCGTTCGGCGGCTTGTTTTTGTTTAATTAAAGCGGCAACTTGGGGATGTTCATCTCGATAATCTTGACGTAAAAGCCCAAGCTGAGACTCAATTTGATACAGTTGAACCCGTAACTGCGCGATAATCGGATCAGCCGTTAGGGCTTGAGAAACATAGGCTTGATCCACATTTAATCCGAGTCTCGACTGCAAACTTTTGATTTGTGCCGTCAGCGTTTCAATCTGAATTTGTACATCTTGTTGTTGTTTTTGATTACCAACAATTGCTTCCGGTAAAACACCACTTTCTATCGCTAGTAAGGTTGCTCCCTCCCGTTTATCATATTGTTCTAAGTCTTGTTCGGCTTGTCGCAGTTCTTTTTCGACCGGACTCAAACGGGCTGTAACCGTATCAATAATATCCCGAAGCTGCTGAGTATTAATCAAGCGACTTTGTTCAATCATCTCCGTCATCATTATATTCACAATTTCGACGGCTCGTTCCCGGTTGGGATCAGTATAATTCACTTGAATAAAACTCGGTGCATCCACTTGATTCTTCACCGTCACCTTTAAACCATCTTTCAACTGTTTTGGAGTCACCTTGGTCTTCTCCAAAACTGTTTCAATAACTCGCGGTTGCAGTAACATTCCCTCATTAAGTTGCTGTCCTCTCTCGCGAATACTTTGACCCGTTTCTGAAAAAAGTACAGGTGGATTTTGATAGGTCAATACTCCGGTTGCAGTGTAAGGGGGTTTCTCTGGTGGTTCGAGAATCATGGCTACAGCCCCCGAAACGCCCAAAACCAGTATAAAAGTCGAAAATCCCGCCCATTTATACTGGTCAAAGGCAATCAGATATCGTTTAACAATCGGTAAAGTCATAAGGAATTTTTGTCTAAATAGAACATCAAATTAAAATCTTCAAAAGTGTTGTTTCAGGAATATTTTTAACGGCACTTCAAGAATAAAACTGATCATCAACGGCGATTTCCACTTCCCCCACTACTATTATTCGGCCCGAATAGCTCTTCCGCCGCATTGCTAATCTCTCTAAAAAACAGGAGAAAACCGAGAATATCCCGAAACGGCTGAGTAAAGCTATTGAGGAAATAACTCAAATTAGCCGAGAAATTGCGATCAATCACGATCACATCTTCATCTTGCAACAAAATATTATCGGTGGGATTACCTTGTAACACTTGTCTACCATTGAGTGTCCGGGTGATCGCTTTACCCGCTTGGGGATCAAAACGAATTAAGGTGATTTCATCCAACTTCGCCGTCGCTAAAGGAACGTTATTGAGAATATCGACAAAGGTACTGCCATTCGGTAACGTCACCGATCCCACTGCACCGCCCGCATTACTGAGAATTCGTATCGTAATCTGTTGATTAACCAATGTTGAATTCGCGACCAAAGTTCGATCATAATCTTGTTGATCCTGAATCGACAATTGCGGTACAATTACCGAATCCCCATTCGACAGCGCCACATTCGGTAAAGCCGTTGCCTCTTTTAACGGAGAATACAAATCAACCCGATCTTGAATCACTTGACCATCAATGGTCACACGACAGACAATCACCGATCGCAAATCTGCTGTTAAAGTTGCCCCTCCCGCCGCTAAAATCGCCGCAGACACCCGTCCTAGCCCTGCTGGTAAGGTGTAAAAACCCGGTTTGACGACGGCTCCCACTATGGTTACTTCCACAGGGGTAGGCGCTGCCGCTAAACTGTAGGACTCAACTATCTCCCGTTCTGGGCCTTGAGTGGGTAAGGTTTGTTGGGTGGGAACGAAGATAATATCTCGGTCTTCTAAACGAATATCTGGGGGAGCTAAACCCGAGACGAGAGGCGTCAATAAATCAATTTCTGCGGCTAGGGTTCTCCCATCAGGTAAACCCCGGCGCAGTTGAACTGAACGTAAATCAGCATTGGCGCGAGTCCCCCCAGCGCTTGAGAGGGCGATCGCCAGTTGAGGGGTTCCCAAAGGATAAAAACCGGGCCGGGCGACTTGTCCAGTAACAGTGACTTGTACGGGGCGCTGTGCTAAAAGTGAGACGTTGACTAGGGGATTTTTCACATACTGATTTAAGCGATCGCGAATTTCCTGTTCTATTTCTCGTAAAAATAACCCCTCTAGTCTCACCGTGCCAATTAACGGGATAATCGTTGTTCCTTCCGGGCCTATCACCGCATTCGGAATGCTTAACTCTGTTGAACGTAAACCATTGACAAAGATATCAATAAAAATTTGATCTCCAGGCCCTAAACGGTAGCGTTCAATCTGATTTTCATTACCCCGTTCAAAATAGGATACATCCACTGGAACTAAATTCGGTTCAAGGACTCGTTCTACAGGTCGGCCGCCCGGTTGTTGAAATAATCCTAAAATTTCCGGCGTATTTTGCGGTTCCACACCCTCCAAAAGTTCGATCTTGCGCTCAACAAACTCTTGCGGTAAAACACATTTATCCGGGATTTGCTGCGCTTTGCTTTGGCGAACAAAAACAACGGTATTGACTCCCCCCAATAGTACCGTTAATCCTAGAGTCCAACTCCCCGAGTAAAGACCCGCTACTGTTACTGAAATAAATCGATCAATAGAATTAACCATAACATTTTTTAGGGAGTAAACAGTTATCACTTAGGGCGGGTTTATATCAGTTGTCAGGAGGCACGCCCCTACAAACTGTTCGTTGGTGACTGTTTAATGGTAACTGTTTACTGGTGACTGGTGAGCAGAAATGCTTCTGCCATCAATGCCGCTTGAACGGTTTGACTCAGAGAACTAGCCCTATCCTCTACTTTTTCTATTTTACCTAATGGTTCAATCGGAATTAACACGTTAACTGCTACCCAAGCCGCCCGTTGCTGGGATAATTGAGCCATGCGATCCGCCATAAACCAATGACTCGCGGCTGGACTACCACCATTAGGCCAAGCGTACCATTGCATTACTGCATAGGTTTGTTTTAAACGCTGTTTTTGGTAAAGTTCACAGAGTTGATCGGAGGAACAATCTTTCCACAATAAACTTAATAACGGGTTAGCCGCTTGCGTCCAACTGCGAAAAAAATGAGTGGTAAATTTTACAGAGGATGATTCTTCTTTAGACGGTTCAACGGTTAAGCGTAGACGACGTGAAGAATCCGTTTTCCACTGTTGAAATCCGTTGATATCCATCCATTCTACTTGCGGTCTATCTTTATAATACTTCTGAACCAGCATGACTAAAATAGCCGTTTGATTATCCTGTTCAACCGTTTGAATTAACCACTCTTGACCCCGAATTTTCATCAGTTTTTGTTCGAGGGTTTTCCATCCGGCTAAATCTAAACCCTGTTTTCGGATTTGTTGCAATTGTGCTAAGGTTTGCAGTTGCGGTTGATCGGCCCAAGTCCATTTTCCCGTTAGATAACCCGGAATTGCTGCAACCATTAACAGCAAAAACAGAAAGATTAAAACAATAATTTTAGCCCATTTTTGGGGGAGTTTTTCTTTTACAACCATAGGTTATTTTTTGATTCATTCTGATGATTTTAGAGTTATTTATCTGGAAATTTATCACCGTTTAATCAGTCTCAGGTTCCGGTTCATTCGGAAAATAATTTTGTACCCAATTAATCAACACAACCAATAAACCCAACATCAAAGCTGAATAAAGATCACCCCCCCAACTATCATGCAGCCAGTGAAATAATCCATCTTGACCCGTACCATGAAACAGTGTAAGCAGCGTATTTCTAATAATATTAGCAACCACACTAATGGTAGCAGCACTCACTAAAAATAAAATGCTTTTTGTGCGATCTGATATTGTACCCGTCCAATACAACAGCATCAACCCGACGTATAAACTGGTAAATAACATCTTCAGTCCCGCACAATGAGGCGCAACTTCAACAATTTGTCCGTTAACAAATAGATAAACTTGCTCCACTGTTACATTTAGATTAAACTGCACCAAGATAAATCCGGCAACGGATGCAATAAATTTTTGCAACGGAAATGCTAACGGTTCGATCAGATAGGGTAAATGAGTCGGAGTCGCCAAAGCCACAAAAATTAACGGCCATTTCTGCAACCTTAAACCCGCAATTCCTTTCAACCACAAACACAGTCCCCCTAACATCATCGGAAAGGAAAGATTGACTAAATCTGATAATCCTGACGCATAAAATAACCCCGAAATGAGCAGCAAAACTGCACCCGCAGGATGGCTAATATTCGGAAGTTGACTCCATTGCGATCGCTGTGTCCAAGCAATATAAGCTGCAAACGGTAAACCAATTAAACCATGACTAAAATATTCATGTTCAATACTGATACTTTTTTCAAGCCAACCATCAAACCAATAAACTAACAGAGGAGCATACAGCAAGCCTAACAGTACCACAAGAGCGGCATTTAACACATATCGCTCAATTGCAATGGGAATTTTTCGTTGAATTTGCATCGTTCTTACTAACCCTGTATTTAATGCGTTCCGATCAAAAGTTTTCCCAAAAGATAGGTAAAAGGCAACAGCGCAAACTTGCGGCCCGGCGGTTTCCGGCAGAAGCACAGTTTGCAAGAGAGGCACTCTTGGGGCGGGTTTATGTATGCTGTTTATGATCAACATAGATTTGGGCTGAACCCGCCCCTACACTGTAAAAGCTGTTTACTAATTAATCCCTAACACAGATTTAATAGATGCAACCACATGATTAATTTGCTCGTTCCTGAGTCCAGGATACATCGGCAGGGAGAGGATTTGACGACTGAGCATTTCCGCCATTGGGAAATCACCTTCAGAATACCCTAAATGTTGATAAGCAGGTTGCAGATGACAGGGAATTGGATAGTGAATTCCAGTTTGTACGCCCATCTCAGATAATTTCGCCTGTAAAGTATCGCGATCAACGACACATTCTTCTGTTACCCGCATCACATACAAATGATACACATGACCATCTTCGCATTGATTTTCGATCGGGATAATCCCCTTTTCCCGTAGAGGTAACAGCAGGGTATCATATTGTTCAGCCGCAAAATTGCGATCGTGATTCCAGCTTTCTAAATGAGGGAGTTTCACGTTTAAAATCGCTGCTTGTATTGTATCTAAACGGCTATTGGTTCCCAGTTCCATATGAACATATTTTTTCGGTGCGCCATAGTTTCGCAGGCTTTTCATTTTTTGCGCCACTTCTTCGCTACGGGTGATCACCATTCCGCCATCCCCAAACGCACCGAGATTTTTACTGGGATAGAAGCTAAACGCCGCCGCCATCCCGACTGAACCCGCTCGATAGCCCTCTCGTTGGGCGAGGTGGGCTTGGGCTGCATCTTCAAAGATCACTAAGTTATGACTGTTCGCTAACTCGAGCAAGCCGTGAGGCGAAACCATTTGACCGTAGAGATGAACGGGAAGGATTGCTTTTGTTTTAGCGGTAATTGCTTTTTGGGCAGCTTCTAGGTCAATTAAAGCCGTCTGAGGGTCACAATCAACCAGAATAGGAGTTGCCCCCGAGTGGATCACACCAATCGCAGTCGCAATGAAGGTATTAGCGGGTAAAATCACTTCATCACCTTGACCAATACCGATCGCTTGTAAGCCTAAAGCGATCGCATCGGTGCCACAGGCGACCCCGATACCATATTGCGCTCCACTAGCTTGAGCAAAAGCTGTTTCAAATTCTCCTAACACTTGACCGAGGACAAAATCTCCTTGATCAATAACGGCTTGTATTGCTTGTTCGATTTGAGATTGTATGGGTTGCTGTTGCAGCTTGAGATCAACAAAAGGAATAGAGCTTAAAGCGGTAGTCATCGTGAGTTTCCGTTGAGTTTTTATATATTGACATCCTCTCCGCCGTAAACAACGGAGATTCCAAACATCACTGTTTGGGCTTCCTCTTTCTATGAGTTGACTTACAAGGATTGGGTTTCCCCGTCCAAGCAGAGGTCAGTCTCTCGGGAGGCGTTAATTTCCGTCTGCCCGACGGTATTTGATAGTTGTTTAAGTGCAGATTTTAGAATGTTTTTGGCGGCGTTTTCATCCCGGTCTGCTACATACCCACAGTGAGGACATTTGTGAGTCCGGGTGCTGAGAGTTTTGACAACCTTCTCACCGCAATTTGAGCAATTTTGAGAAGTATATGCGGGTTCAACAGCAATCACCGGAACCCCATAAATTCTCCCAAAATACTCCAACCATTCTCTAAATCTGTACCAAGCAGCATCATTAATTGATTTGGCTAGATGATGATTTTTAACTAAATTGCGTATCCGTAGGTTTTCAATCGCTACCAAGTCGTTAGACTGTATGACGTGTTGGGCCTGTTTACAAACCCAATCATTACGCCTGCGTGAAACTCTTAGATGCGCTCTACCTAACCGATTCCTGGCTTTTTTACGGTTTTGACTTCCCTTTTTTTTTCGAGATAATCGACGTTGTAGCTTTTTAATTCGTCGCTCATCTTTTCTTAGAAAACGGGGATTCTCTACCTGTATCCCGGTGGAATCAGTGTAGAAATAGTTAAGACCTACATCAAGCCCTGTTTGTTTGTTACTGAGTTCTTTGTTTTCCTCCCTTTCATGGTCTATCAAAAATTGAGCATAATACCCATCGTGTCTTCTAATCACCCTAACTCGTTTAATTTGTTGGAGTTGATAGAAGTGCAAGTCTCGACTACCCCAAAGCTTAAATGTACCTGCTTGAAACTTATCGGAAAAGGTTAAATAGCGTCTATCTTCTGAAAGTTTCCATCCCGATGTTTTGTATTCAACAGATGCTCGGACTTGAGATTTTTTAAACTTTGGAAATCCTTTTTTCCCCGGTATTTTTTGCCGACATTTTTGATAAAATCGTTCAATTTAAAACAGATAGGATAAGGATTTAACGGATTAAGCTATCTGTGAGATGCCAAGATCTATGCGTTTTACAGTTAAGTTAATCCGTTCTTCCGCTTCTCTATCCGTTTTTAAATGGATGCCCATGCTCTTTCTGCGTGGGCTTGTCGAGCCATAGAATTGAGTTTGTTTACCCAGGGAAAATCTGGATTGTCTGACAGCAGTTTGCAGTAGGCATAAGCATCGTTGCGACTTTTAACTTGACCATTTATCCATGCTTTGATGATGCTGTTGCGAACAAACCTACCAGTACGGATAGCTTCGTCTAACTTTCTGTACTGGTATTGCGTTCCTTGCAGCTTCATTTCATACACAAGCATAGATTATCGGCATCAAGCCACGATAAACTTATGTTAGCATAAAATAATCCGTCGTGAACGACGGGGCTTTAAACCTGCTTCTCTTGGTAAATAGAGGGGCCAGAATCGCCCAGAAGCTTTTAATTTTAGAGCGTTTTAGAGTGACGAGGCCGAGTGAGTCATCGCGATCGGTCTCCTGGCAGAATAGGAGTGAGTTGATTGGCAGCGACTCAGCAGATCTGGGCATGAATAGCATAGCTCAGGAAAACTTGGGATTTGTGTGATCTCAAGTCGCTGTGATTTTTCTACAGATATAGAGATATAGAGAAGACCTGCTGACTCTCTCTTTAGATATAAATTTATAATTTTCGTCAAGTTTTAGCAATAAAAATTTGCAATTTGTGAAATATTTAGTTACATTGAGAGTAATGATCTGATTCTAAATGTTGAGTATTTTTATCTATGAATATGTTTTCTAAGCTAATCCCCACTCCTGAACCGATCAAACCTAAATCTCGAGTTCAAGATTTGAAATCCCGTTTGGACTGGGGCGAACCTGCTTTAACCATCATTGATGTGCGAGGCTTAGAAGCCTTCAACGCTTGTCATATTCTCGGCGCCATTGGCATACCAATGGACAAATTGGTTGAGCGAGTACCGGAAACTTTGGAACCTGCTCGTGATATCTATCTTTATGCTGAAACTGAGGAAGAAACAGCACAAGCAGCAGCCCTACTCCGTGAAGCAGGTTATCTTCATGTTGCTGAGTTAATTGGTGGACTTGCAGCCTGGAGAGCAGTGGGTTATCCGGTTGAAGCAATTAGTGCGATCGTTACCTAAAATTCATTGGGTCTTCCTTCTAACAAAAATCCCAATAGCTGATTAGAGTCTTGCAGATAAGTTTCTGTAGGGCTTATTTTTTTATAGCAGTTCGCGCTGGTATATTTACAAATCTACGGCACGAAGAATAGCCAAAAGCCTGACTATACCGAACTTTTTCCCCCTCTTGCCTTTTGCCTCTTGCCTCTTGCCTAGCGCTTCGCGCTATAGCTCTGATAGCGGCGCATCCTACGAAGAGTTTTTCAAAGCAATAAATCAATCATTCATTCATCGAATGCCATCCTTTTATTGAGATATGGAATTGCCACTCCTAAAACTCTAGCACTCCTTGCTCTAACAAATGCGAACACTAGCCAAACTTCCCTAAAAACATCACTTTTAAAATTAGGAAGTCGCGGTTCTGAAGTGATCGAACTTCAGCAATATCTTCAAGTCATGGGATATTATAACAAACCCATTACAGGTTACTATGATCTTTCTACACAGCAAGCCGTCAAAGTCTTTCAAAGTGATGTTGGATTAAAACTCGATGGTATTGTTGGCTCCATGACTCAGGCTGCGATTGAATCTCAGTTCAACTCTCCCCCGGTTTCAAGTTCGATCTCAACTCCTTCATCTATACCAAGGCTCGGTGATTTTCGCTGAATGTATCCCTAAGAGCCGCTAAATCCGTAATTTCACGGGGTCATATCCGGATTTGTTTACATCTAAAAATCAAAAAAATCCGTAAAACTACTCTGGCTTTTTCAGGCTTTTTTGAGTTACTCTAAGAGTAGAGTTAATCCACTCAAATATCATCCAACTTCTTCGGACTTGCTGAGTTTTATTCAGTCAACCCTGAACTATTCAATCAATTAGGAGAACACCAAAATCATGGACCCGATCACCATCACTACCGCTATCAGTATTAGCCTTTTCGGATTGACTGGTATTGTTGTAATCTCATTGCTGTCCATTTATTTAGTGATCCTAGAAGTGGACAATCCATGAGACTAGAAAGAATAGCCTCAGCACTGCTGACAGAGTTACTGATCAAGGCTATGAAATGAAAGTTTTATCAGGGGTTTTTTAACGGATTAATATAAAGAGTTCAAGAGTTTTTCTTGCCAGTTAGCAGATAATAAAGGACAAGTTGCCAGTAGGCTTTTGACATCTGGATCACAACATCGATTGTACATGATGTCATTAGCCTGAGCAACTGTCCACTCAGGAAAAGGGCGATCGCTTAATATGAGCGGTAAACCCGGTTCAACAAAACCTTCTTTTAATACTCGAAAATACCAACCTGTCCGTCCAGTTTTCTGCACTTGCAGGGCTAAATCTTCAATCCGCCAACGACGAGATAATTTCCAACAGGGTTTTCGAGGTTGAGACACCTGTATTTCCGCTTCACCCACTTGGTAAACATCACCAATACAAACCGATGTCTCAGTTTGTCCACTAATGGTAAAATTTTCACCAAATGCACCGTAGGGAAAATTAATTTTATTTAAACAATTTTTCCACCAGGGATAATGATCCGCACCATAACCCAAAACTGCTTTATCAACACCTCCATGATTTTTGAGATCCGCTTGACCATCACCAACGAGGTGAGTTTTTCCAAGCCAAATTAATCCTTGAACGGATTCTTTAAAAAATCCTGTTGACCAAGGACGATCCATCGGATCAGTTGCTTCTTCTATACCAATTTGTTGCGGTAGACCGACTTGAATTGAATCGAGTTGAGGAATGAGCATATCTGTCGATTTTCCAATCCTTGTTATATTTTATATCAATCAGTCCATAAAAATCTAAATGGTCAGGCGATGCGACAAAACCTTTCAAATCTCACCCAGAATTTGGCTGATCCCCCCCTACCCTAACTTGATTAATAAACTCGCCTCTACATTGCATGGATTTTTTCCAATCTAACCGGGCAGGTTTATTAACGTTAATTCGGGGTTTTTTTGAGGATTGAGATAGAGGCAATCAGGATTAAGGCATTGACTCCTGGTTAAACTCTGGGGTGATTTGATGAATTCTCGATTTCAAGATTAAACTCTAAAGCGGAGACAGGCAACAGGGGAATTACTGAACTTTCAGAAGGTTTTGAGTTTAAAATGAAGATCATTCTCCCTATAAACACCAATCCTTGAAGTCAAACCCTTGATAGATGTGGGATTCCTTGATTTCAACTCAACTCATATCATGTCCGACTAATCAATAATGATTCTGTAGGGGCGGGTTCAGTCAATATCTTTAGCACTACTGAGAGATTGAGATAAACCCGCCCCACCCCATAACAGAATTAATCAACCGGACATAATATCAGGCGATGGGAAGCACAAATAAGCAGTTGCATCGGTTTGTACCCCAGAGGCTAGAGAGAAATTTTTAGAGATTATTTAATTTGAGGGTTGTTTTCTAGGGTTTTCATCTGATATCTTGTGGAGTAAACTGTAATATATTAATATTGATAGAGCCACAGAGAATGACTACACCTCAAGAAGCGAAGCTTCAAAATTTAATTGCAACGGCAACCAACCCCAAGCAAAAAGCCATGTACGAGGCTTTGCTGAAAAAGGTGAAAACTCAATCATCATCGCCAGCACCAGAAACTCCATCGCCCTCTCCACTTCCAAAACCCGTTAAGCCTTCAAAGCCTAAACCGCAAATCTCAACTCCAGAGGTTGAAGCCAAACAGCCTCAAGCTTCAGAAAAAGTTGAAGCCAACCAGCCTCAAGCTTCAGAAGTTGAAGCAGTTGAACAACAATCTCTCGAGCAAGTAGAGTTTCAGGGAATTGGTATTCTCAAAGCTGAAGTGCATTTAACCGAGGAACGCTCGATCATTAAGCTGGGAGATCAAGAATACCGATTGTTTTATATTCCCGGTCGGCGTCAAAAAGCCTATAATGCCCTAAAAAAAGAAATTGAAACAACAGGAAACTTAGTCCAGCGTTTAATTGTTTATCCTAAATTGTTTCACTTTCCCAGAAAAGAACAACCGCATGGGATTGGTTTTCAGTTAGTCGGTTTTGTCAGTGATAAAAACACAAAATCCGGTGTCGAAGAAGAATTAAAAGACGGAGAATTTCGTCTCTGTGGGTTATGGCAATTTATTCCCGTTTGTCGGGTTCCTTGCATTTCGATTTTTCGGAACTTTAACGACGAACGGCTAGCTTGGATTAAAGAAGCTGATCCGACTCGCAAGGTCAAGTTTATGAAAGCCTCTCATATTCCTTTGCTGTGGAAAGATGCACCTGTTAGACCTTTTAGATTTAACCCGAAGTTAGAAAAAGAAGAACAAGGTAAACCTCATTTTGTTCAGGTTAAAGCCAAGTTTTTACCGGATCGAGATCTGTTTGGTTTTGTAGAAGAATTAGCCCCACCGATAGAAAAATCACCGAGGTTTTTGAAAGCTTCTAAAAAAGATAAGGCGATCGCTAAACTTGCTCAAACCGAATCTCAATCTTGAACAAGTCTATGATTTGAGTCAATTTATATTCTTCTTGAAATACATCCCTTTTTTAGAATTGTTGGGTTTCACAGGATTTAACCCAACCTCTAGTTTTGACAAGATTTGTTTTGTAGCCCCTTTTTTGATTTTCGGGTGTTTGGGACTGTTCAATCAGACTTTTCCGGCTGCATTAACAATTGGCGAATTTCTGCACAAAGGGTTTGATATTCTGTTTCTTCCCAAACAGAAATAGAGTTTTGAATTGAAATATCCTCTTGTAATTCTATCCAAGAACGACAACCGCCATAACTCCGATGATAGGGAATTTCATCAACTTGGGAAAGTTTATAAGGTTTTAACAGCAGTAAAAAAAGCGGTTTTTGCGGTTTAAACTGGAGACGTTCCCGCACAAATTGTTCATTCCAAATCAAAAAAGGCAGCAACTCAGAAATCAACATTTCCGCCTGTTGCGTTTCGATTGATAAAATATCCGTAATTTCTGCCCAACTGCTAATTTTAACCGTTTTTGGATGCCAACCGGAGGAGACAGGTTGCACTTGAGACGCATATTCAGGTAATAGTAAATCCGGCTGTTGATGTTCAAAAGTCGGATACAATAAAACCTGTTGATGTTCAACAGAAAACTTTCCCCCTTGTTCTCTAATTCCCCCTTTTCGTAGCAGTAAAATAGTTTCACCCGCTTCTAAAGCCTTAACCGCAATATTCCATTCTTTTAACGCTTGTTTGATTTTAACATCCATAAGATAGATACAGAATCGACAATTTGTCTTTACAATAATAGAATTCGTAGCATTTGACAATTGAGGATTCAAAGATGGAAACGCGACCCCTTGGCACCTCTAATATTCAAATTACACCCATTATTATGGGAACTTGGCAAGCTGGAAAGCGAGGTTGGACGGGTATTCAGGATGAAGATACCATCAAAGCCATTCGGACAGCATTTGAAGCCGGAATAACCACAGTAGACACCGCAGAAATTTATGGAGATGGTCATTCTGAACAAATTGTGGCTCAGGCGTTATCCGATGTTCGGGATCAAGTCGTTTATGCCACAAAAGTTTTCCCCAATCATCTTAAGTATAACCAAGTGATTGAAGCTTGCGAGCGCTCTTTAAAAAATCTGCAAACCGACTACATTGATCTTTACCAAATTCACTGGCCGTCTGGGAGTTTCAACAGTGAAATTGTTCCCATTGAAGAAACAATGAGAGCCTTGAATAAACTCAAAGAACAAGGTAAAATTTGGGCGATCGGGGTTTCTAACTTTTCTCGCGATCAACTCGCCGAAGCCGCTCAATATGGTCGCATTGAAAGTTTACAACCGCCCTATTCTTTATTTTGGCGTCAAATCGAAAAAGATATTGTGCCTTATTGCCTTGAAAACAATATTTCAATTCTAGCTTATTCCTCTTTAGCCCAAGGACTCTTAACCGGAAAATTTGGCCCTGCTCATCAATTTTCAGAAGGAGATAATCGCTCTTCTAATAAGTTATTCGCCGATCAAGAAAACTACGCCCGTGTTCAAACCGCCTTAGATAAATTGCGTCCAATTGCCGAACGAAATCATTGCACATTAGCCCAGTTATCTCTAGCTTGGTTAATTGCTCAACCTCAAACCAATGCCATTGTCGGGGCGCGTCACGATGAACAATCTCAACAAAATGCTCAGGCGGCAGCTATTCAACTTTCAGACCATGATTTAGATGAAATTGACAGCATAGGACGGATTGTTACTGATCCGTTAGATGAAAATTTGAAGAGGCTGAATTCCTAGAATTCTACTATTTCTAGGTGCAACTTTAAACGTACAAGGCTTGCACCCATACAAATCTAAATTTTTAGATTTAGGGGTTGACCAAAAGCCGTTTTGGGGTTATATTATAATTGGGATGGATGCTGCCCTATATACTCAAAGAATTTCTACCTCTTCACCCTTAGTGTCTTCGTGGTTTTATTGCTCCCCAAAGTAAAAAAAAACCGCTCGATGTGCTTGTGTTAGACAAATCTATGCTATCATAGTCAGCATAAATTAAAAGGTAAGTAGTCAGAATTGATAGTTTTTGAGTTCAAAGCACAAGGTAAAGATAGCCAGTATCGAGCAATTGATGAGGCGATACGCTCCTACAAGTTCATCCGAAACTCTTGTTTAAGATATTGGATGGACAACAAAATGGTGAGCAAGTACGACCTCAATAAATATTGCAAGGTGCTAGCTAAACAATATCCTTTTGCTCACAAACTCAACTCTCAAGCTAGACAGTCTGCGGCTGAATGTAGTTGGAGTGCAATTAGCAGATTTTACAACAACTGTAAGAAAAAAGTACCTGGTTTGAAAGGATTCCCTAAGTTCAAGAAACACGCTCGTTCTGTTGAATATAAGACTTGCGGGTGGAAGCTTTCAGAGAACAGGAAACATATTACTTTCACCGATAAGAACAATATCGGTAAGCTGAAGCTAAAGGGAACCTATGATCTTCATTTCTACCAACTCGAAGACATTAAGCGAGTGAGGTTAGTGAAGAGAGCCGATGGATACTATGTGCAGT
>NZ_JAYGHR010000023.1:0-9119 GCF_034932365.1 Limnoraphis robusta BA-68 BA1
CCGCTTTACAAGCATCCTTAACCGCTATTGACTTAATTTGGTAAGGTACTGACTTACAAAAGTCTGGCAATGAATTCAAAATACCTGTTTTAATTGCCTTCCAATTTGCCTTAGTATCAGGTTCTTGGAGGTATTTAACGGTAGTGTTAAAAACAAGTCTTGACACTCCAAACCACTGTTTAACGAGATTTTTTTGAGATGCTGTTAGGTAGATCCGGATCTTCAGAGATCTTTTTCCCGTACTTTCGGAGTCCGTGCATTCGGCAACTAAAGACGTGAATGATGGAGAGAAGATCGGCGGTGAGTTCAGTTTCCGGGCAGTGACATAGTTTGTCCAGAACCACGATTTTTCCACCGTTATGTTTGACCATCCATTCAATAAGCTCGAATCCGAACCTAGCAAGTCTGTCGGGACAGGCAACAATAAGCGTGAACTTGTCGCCTCGCATAAGTCGTTCCAGTAAGGTTTGAAGACCTTTTCGCTTAAAGTTGAGTCCAGAGCCGATGTCTTTGATGATTTCTGCTTGTGGGAAGACGGACACCATGTAAGCAACTTGTCTATCCAGGTCGTCTCGTTGTTTTGTGCTACTAACTCGGCAATAACAGATCTGATAGTCGGTCTGAGGTATAAGCTCCCGAATGAAGCTGTCAACGTCAAATAGACGCTGATTTGCTGCATTTCTAATGGAGTAAATTCGACCTTCGTCTGCATACTTCCTGAGTGTGTTTGGGTGTAGACCTGTTTTTTCTACTGCTTTTCGCAAAGGTACTAAGCTCATACCTCATATTAGCGTATGTGAGCTTATGTGAGCAAATTTATATCTGTTCACAAACCCTTGGTGTAAATTCTAATCGTTTTGATGCCGAACTTATTGGGGGAATTTGCCACAGAGCAATCAAACCTCAAGTGACCCGTGACCCGTGAAGAGGTTTCAGGGTAGAGTTGATAGCTAATAACTGGTTACTGAAATAACTGGTAGGGGCAATTCATGAATTACCCCCCCTACACTGGTTACTGGTTACTGGTCTGACCTGCTAACTTCTTCGGAGACAACAACATCATCATCGATCGCCCTTCTTGTTTGGGATATTGTTGTACTTCGGCTAATTCTTCTAAATCGGTTGCCATCCGGTTCAGCAGGTCTTTGGCGAGGTTGCTATGTTGAATTTCCCGGCCACGAAACATGATTGTAGCTTTTACCTTATCGCCGGACTTGAGGAAGCGTTTCGCTTGATTGACCCGCACTTGATAGTCGTGGTCATCAATTTTGTAGCGCATCTTCACTTCCTTTACATCAGCCGTGTGCTGCTTTTTCTTGGCTTCTCTCGCCCTTTTCTCTTGCTCAAACTTGTATTTCCCATAGTCCATAATCCGACAGACTGGAGGATCTGCTTTATCGCTGACCAGAACGAGATCTAGTTCTTTTTCTTCCGCCAGTCGTTGGGCTTCCCGAGGAGTCAGAATCCCCAGTTGTGCGCCGTCGATATCGATCACCCGGATTTTCGGAAATCGGATATTGTCGTTGATTTGGGGCAGATTGCGATTTCTTTTTTTATCGATAACAGACATTGACAAAGTTTTAGAAGCAGTTAGTGTATAAATGAGCGTGTCCATGAATATATAAATATTCTACTCACTTCAACTAAATTTCGGTGAAGATTTAATCTAAATTCTAGGAACGCTAAGATTATAGGGAACAAATGTAAAGTTATGTTTTGATCCAACGTGGAATTGACTGCAAAAAATGTACCGCCGCCCTACGGTTTCCAGCGAGATTGGGTTTGGCGAGGTTGGCGAATTCGTTACGCCTATATCAGATCATCCCACCGCACAACCCCTGAAGAACCCTCAACCCCACCGATGATCTTGTTGCATGGCTTCGGGGCTTCTATTGGACATTGGCGATATAGTTTGCGGGAATTGAGTCAGTCTCACACCGTTTATGCCCTAGATTTGTTGGGTTTTGGAGCGTCCCAAAAGGCGATCGCGGACTATGATACCTCTCTTTGGGCGGATTTGGTTTATGACTTTTGGGCGACCTTCATTGGGGAACCTGCTATTTTAGTGGGAAATTCGGTGGGATCGTTAGTTGCGTTGGTTGCTGCGGCTCAATACCCCGAAATAGCCCAAGGGGTGGTTGCCATTAGTTTACCTGATCCGGTGGCTCAAACAGAAGCCGTTCCTCAATGGATGCTCCCGATTGTCGAAGCCATTCAAAATACCGTCGCCTCGCCCCCTGTTTTGAGAACCCTTTTCTACATTGTTCGGCGTCGATCTCTGGTTCGTCGTTGGGCTAGATTTGCCTATGAAAATCCTGATGCTGTTAGCGATGAACTGGTTGATATTTTAGCAACACCCTCGACTGATCGAGGGGCGGCGAGGGCTTTTTCTCTGCTGTTTAAAGTCATGGGAAGTTCGCGTTTGGGGCCGGGTGTGAAGACGCTTTTACCTCGGGTTAATGTTCCCATTCTATTACTTTGGGGAAAACAAGATCGATTAATTCCTATCGGTTTTGCGAATCCGAGCAAATATCTTCAGTACAATTCTAATATTAAGTTTGTCGAATTGGATCGAGGGGGTCACTGTCCTCAAGATGAATGTCCCGAATTAGTTCATCGAGAAATTTTGGATTGGATTGCCTGTTTTTCTGAGCAA
Organism: Limnoraphis robusta BA-68 BA1; assembly: GCF_034932365.1. Lineage (NCBI taxonomy): Bacteria > Bacillati > Cyanobacteriota > Cyanophyceae > Oscillatoriales > Sirenicapillariaceae > Limnoraphis > Limnoraphis robusta. Next base: position 2,657 of record NZ_JAYGHR010000023.1, read on the forward strand.
AATACACCCGAATAACTGCAAATGAATCAAGATTAATATACTTGTAGGGGCAGGTTAAAATCAATTTGGAACTTCCTAGAAATAATACCTGATAAACCCGCCCCGTCTACTTTAAATCCATTGGGGCGGGTTAATATAGATTGGGTACATCTAGAATAAATTTTGTAGAACCCGCCCCTACTGTTTGAAAGGGTGGGTTGATATAGATTGAATACATCTAGAATAAATTTTGTGGAATTCTCCCAGACTCTTTGAAAGACTTTAAAAGAAATCAATCTCCGATTTTATCACTTAATAAAAAGGGAAATTCTGCTTGAATATTCCACTTTTCTCCATTGTGAATTAACAGCGTTAACTGCGAGACTGTAAACTCAAATTTCAGAGGTTTATGTTCAAATTCTTGCCATCCTAATTTAAAATTCTGGCGAGTTAAGTCTTTGAATGCAACTGTCATGTGAGGAGAAAACGGACGACTTTTAGAAACTTCATCAACAAGAGTTAAAGTCGTTTCTAGATGAGACATTAAATGTTTTTTAATTTCCATTAATTCTGGGGTTTTTATCACGTTCACATAAATAACTCGAGGTGGAAATGAACCGAACCCAGATAACGTAATGGGTATGGGAGCATAGATTTTAGCAAACTCAGTCAGACATTCTTCTAAGAGGTAAAAATCTTCAGTTAACCATTTAAACGGGGGTTGTAAAGTAACGTGGGGGGGAGATTTTAAAGCATGGCTACTGTTGTAATTTTGGGCAAAATATTGTTTGATTTGGGTGACTTCATTTTGAACTTCCATCGGCGGAAGCAAGGCAATAAATAATAACGGTTCAGAGGATTTCATCGGTTTTGACTTCAATTAACAACCATAAATTATGAAATTTGCCCAATAATAGGGACTTTCAAAGGGATAGTCTTGCTGACATTTCCAAGCTAAAAGTGTACGTTGATCATTAATTTTTTGTTGGTTTTTTGTCTCTTGTTGTTGCTTGAGATAGGCGAGAATTTCAGGTTTATAAACTTTTTCTAGTTCTTGACCTGTTAAATTTCTGAGTTGAATTTGAGCTTGACGTAATGCTTCAGTACAGCTTTTTTGTTGTAGATTCTGATAATAAAACCAGATTAAAAGCGATGTGGCAATATCTTCTAAAGACCATAGTGAGTAGATTAATCGTTGAGTTCCCCTCTCTAAAAATCGGTTAAATACTCTCATATTTAGCTCGTAAAAATCTAGGGGTTGGTTCTCGAGTTTTAAACTGGGAATAACGATTTCTAATAGCTCGGATAGATGCCAAGCCAACATCTGAGCTATAGAAATTGTACCATCATTGAATTGGAGTTCAGCCTCTAGAGGATTTTCGGATGTAAAACGCAGGGGAGAACCCATATAAAAAAGCTGAACTTGCTTGATTAAGCTTTCAAACTGACTAACCGTTGCTGTTTCACCCGAGAGATAAAATTCTGGAGAAACTTGGTATATTTTGGCTATTTTTTGGCATTCATAACGAGTTAAAACTAGATCTCCAGTTGTATCTTCTAAGATTGCTATTGAGTTAGAATCAATGGTTTGATTTGGGTATTGATTATATTTTAGCATTTGACAACTAGAAATCGTTCTGATTCTAAAGCGATCGCACAAATAGACTGTTTGATCTTCGAGTTGAATGGGGAGTGCAGCAAAGGGAATATGATGTAGTTTTAGATGAGGAATAATAATCAGTTCATTACAGTTTTCTAAAGAGTCGGAGATTAATTGATTAAGCTGGAGTCTGCGAGATAACTCTGACAAAAATTCAATCATTTTATTCCGCCATTCACGCAGATGATTTTTCTGATTTTCAACCCAGGATTTTTCGATCCAATCTTGTAGGGTTTCTATTCCTTCTCCTTCGCAGATATGGAGTAAAATTTCAGTTTGACGGACGACAAAAATATAAGTATTTTCTGCTGTACTGTAAAAGCTTAAAATTGCTGTGGTTTCATCTGGAATTAAAGCTTGAATTTCTTCAAGACTCAAGCCATTGACTTGGAGTTGTTCGGCGACAATTTCATCTAAACGGCGAATATCTTCCCAAACTTTTTGTTTTTCCGTTTCGAGAGTATCCAGAATTTCTGACTCTGTTTTAAACGTTACTGAACTGTTGAGTCGAACTCCTGCTGTTGTTAATTGTTTCATTTCATCAGATTGGCGTCGCAGATGCAAAGCGTGGAGTTGCTGTTGTAAACGCTCATATTTTTTGAGGAGAGATTGTACTTCTCCCGATGAGGGAAATAGAGAACTATCTGTTAACTCTACCCGTCGCTGACAACGCCATCTTTCAACAAATTCCAAAGCTTTTTCATATTGCTTCAGCGTGATACAAGCTTGCACCTGTTTGGCATAAATTTCTCGAGATTCTTTGGCAATTTCTGAACGAATCTCTATCGGACTAATTCCCGTACAAATATGTTCAATCGCTTGAATTGCTTGTTCATACCCTTCGAGAGAAAGTTGCCAATTATATGTACTTAAACCTAGATCTCCTAAATGACTTCCGGCGGCTAAACATTCGGTAGGTAAGGCTTTAGGTGTGGCAATTTTTAGACAGTCTTGTAAAGCTTGAATGGCTGTATCTGTTTGTCGTAACTGTTGATAAATTTGTCCTAAAATACTCAGTGTTATCGCTTCACCTTGGGGATTTTGAGTTTGGCGATGAACTTCTAAAGATTGTTGATAGTGAGTGATCGCAGATTCAGGTTCACCCATAATTTTATAGGTATTTGCTAAATGTTGCAAAGCATTGGCTTCCATTTGTGGAGATTGAATACTGCGAACTAACTCTAAATATTGTTCAAAGTAAACTTTGGCTTGTTCTGGTTCTGCTTTGGCTTGATAGATTTTTCCAATATTGCTTAAAAAATACGCTTCGCCAAAGCGATAGTTGAGCGTTCTTGCTAAGGTTAACGCCTGATAAACATAAGCAATTGCCTGTTCATATTGCTCTAGAGAAGCATAGACATTCCCTAAGTTATTCAGAAAATTAACCGCCCCAAATCGATAATTTAATTCTTGGGCAATGGTTAAAGCTTGTTGATAATTTTTGATGGCTTCTTCGAGTTTACCCAGAACATAATAAACATTGCCTAAATTTCCGAGAGTATTGGCTTCTCCAACTCGATATTCAATTGTTTTAGAGATAGATAATGCTTGTTTATAGCCTTCAATCGCCTGATCATACTGCCCAATTGAATAACAAACATTTCCTAAGCTACTGAGGGCATTTGCTTCGGCTTGACGGTATTTAATTTTACGAGCAATAGTTAAAGCTTGTTGATGACAAGTGAGGGCTTGTTGATATTGTCCTAATGACTGATAAACATTGCCTAATTTCCCTAAACAATTAACTTCTCCGCGTCTATCTTGAAGTTCTCGATAGAGTTGTAAAGCTTGTTGCCAAGATTGAAATGCGGCAGTATATTGATTCGCTTGAAACTGTTGTGTTCCTTGATTATAAAGGTTTTCTGCGGCGGATTGTTTTTCCGGTGAAACGATTTTTGGAGTCGCTGTTTTTTGCTGTTGAGGATCTGCTTTCTGAGCCGGAGTTTCGGCTGGCTTTGGCGGTGCAACTTGTGCGAGTAAAGATGAAAAACCGCCCGATTCTTCTACTTTTTGAACCAGTTTATTGAGGAAATCAGCATCTTCTTGACAGTTTCGTTCGCCAAGCGTAATTACAGTTTCTCTGAGAACTTGTAAAAAATCATCATCAACCACCTGAGCATGATTTTTTAAGACATTGAGGGCTTGGTTAGGGGGATGAATGAGCAAGTTATAAATGATTTCGTGATAGACTTGGTTCAGCAGTTCATCCATATTGTTCGACTCACTTTAAAATTCGTTTAATCGATAGCACCCTCAAGAGAACTTTATTTTTCTCTTATTCCATCGCTTCATCACTATAACCGCACTGAATCAATTTTTGGGATAGATGAGTGCGTGCGATCGCCATCTAGAGTCCTGCGTTGCAGTGATATTCAATATATAATACCTCAATTGTGTCATCAAAATCTCAAAAAGATTTGAGTAAACTTGCCTAACTTTTATACCGTTGAAGGCGATCGCAACCCTGATCACTCTTTTTTAAGTTTACATCATTACAAAAGTCACTATATAGTAACACAATTCAAGAAAAAATTAAAATCACTCAGGAGAGGAAAAATTAATTAAAAATTCCCTCTCAAATAAATTAGCTTGTGAATATCAATTTATGATTTTACGATAAACCCTGAGATACAAAACCCGCCCAATAGTAAGGACTGCTAAAAGGAAACTCTTGCTTACATAATGACAGTAAATCACGCTGATGGTTCCAAATTTTATCTCTATTTTCCTCGGCTTGTTGTTTCAATAGATAGTTATCCAGTTCGGCTTTATATTTTTCTTCCAACTGTTTACCTGTTAGAGTTCTGAGTTGAACCTGTGCTTTCTGCAACGCTTCTGAACGGGTGAAGTTCTGTTGAATATTTTGATAATAAAACAAACAAAATAACGCCGTTGACAAATCATCAACCGCCCACAACGTACTCACCACACTTCTCGCCCCCGCACAGAGAAAACCCGCCGCCAAAGTTAAGGTATCATCGGTAATTTGTGTCAGGGTAAAATGTGTTTCACAGCAGGAAAGAAACACGTCCGAAAGTTCCGGTAAACGCCAAGTTAACAGATGGCTGAGTGTGACTTCTCCTTCATACAGCGTAAGTTTAGAGTCGAGGGGGTTATCGAGGCGAGAACTCGCATGATGGCTGGAGTGAATAAACTGTACATTTTTAATCAGATTTTGATAATTTTCAAAGGTTGCATTTTGAAAATATAAACGTTGACTGTCTGGAACCTGATACAATTGACTCAAGATTTTACACTCGTATTCGGTAAATACTAAATCGCCCGTCGCATTTTCAACGATTCCCATTTTAGCCGATGAAATTGGATCTCGCCGAGAACAAAAGTTCAATATTTGACAGCTTGGAACCACACGCAACCGAAAGCGATCGCCCAAATATTCGCTCGGTTTTGGGGTAACTTTTACGGGAGTTTTGGGCTGAGAAATTCGGGGAGTAATAGTAAATTCTCTGGTTGTTTCTTCTGGGTAAAATTCGCCCGATGGGGAGTTAATTTCATCGCTCAATTCTGGGGTTGTTGGTTTGGGTTCAATGGGTAAAGCTGCAAACGGAATTTGATGCAAAGACAAATGAGGAACAATTATTAATTCTTCAATTCCCGTTAAATGTTCATCAACCAACGACTTGAGTTGTAAACGTTCGGAAAGTTCAGCCAGAAATTCCGTCATGTTCTCCCACCAGAGTTTGCTATTTTTACGATTACAATAGGGAGTAAACCAGTTATCATATATCCAATTTTGCAGTGTTTCAATACCTTGATTTTTGCAAATGTGGAGATTAACCAATCTGTTCTCTAATTTCTCTCCGACATTTCGCAGAATAAAAATATAAGTATCGTTGTCGGTACTGTAGAAACTTAAAAGGGCGGTTGTTTCATCGGTAATTAAAGCTTGGATGTCTTTAATTTCGAGCGGATCAACCTGAAGCTGTCCCGCCAAAACCGGATCATAACTGCGAATTTTTTCCCAGATTTTTTTCTTTTCATCTTCTAGCCGTTTTATTTCCTCTGTTTCCGCTTCAAATTGGGCGCGAGTTTGGGAATGAGTTCCCGCTTCGGTGAGTTGTCGGGTATTATCTGATGAATAACGATCGCGAAGATTATAAATTTGCTGCTGGAGTTGATTGTATTGTTCAATTTCCGGGGGAATATTTCCATCGGGATAGAGATCCCGAACCGCAAACAAATCCGCCAATTGACGACAACGATAACGTTCAGAAGTTTCTAAAGCTTTCTCTAATAAGTCTTGGGCTTGCTGAAGTTTACCCTGTTTTTGTTCGAGGTGACTCTGATTAATACAAGCCTGAATCATGTTCGCATAGACATCAATTGATTCTGCTAAAATTTCCTGACGGCGTTTGTCTGTTCTTGCCCAATTTCGAGTGATTTCAATTGATTCAATTGCCAAATCATAGGCTTCAATAGCCAGTTGCCAGTCCCCCTGTTTTAATGCTAAATCTCCTAAATTCCAACTGGTTTGCAAACAATCAAGAGGAAAAGTTTTAAGAGTGTGGACTTGTAGAGCATTTTGGAAAGCAGTATAGGCATTAAACGCTTGTTGAAGGTTGTCTGCCTTGTCTCCTTGGATGCGTTCACTATAGGCGTTACCCAAGTTGTTTTGAGTTCTTGCCCATTCATAGGGAAAAGCTTCACGGGTATAGACTTTTAAGGCTTCAGTATAAGCATCAATAGCTTGTTCGAGGTTGTCTGCCTTATCTCCTTCGATGCGTTGACTGTAGGCATTACCCAAGTTATTTTGAGTCATTGCCCATTCATAGGGAAAAGCTTCACGGGTATAGACTTTTAAGG
>NZ_JAYGHR010000023.1:9219-49618 GCF_034932365.1 Limnoraphis robusta BA-68 BA1
TGCGTTCACTGTAGGCAAGACCCAAGTTGTTTTGAGTCATTGCCCAATCTTGAGGAAAAGCTTCACGGGTGCGAACTTGCAAGGCTTGCTTATAGGCATCAATAGCTTGTTCGAGGTTGTCTGCCTTATCTCCTTCGATGCGTTGACTGTAGGCATTACCCAAGTTATTTTGAGTCATTGCCCATTCATAGGGAAAAGCTTCACGGGTATAGACTTTTAAGGCTTCGGTACAGGCATCAATCGCTTGTTTGAGATTATCTGCCTTATCTTCTTTTATGCGTTCACTGTAGGCAAGACCCAAGTTGTTTTGAGTCATTGCCCAATCTTGAGGAAAAGCTTCACGGGTGCGAACTTGCAAGGCTTGCTTATAGGCATCAATAGCTTGTTCGAGGTTGTCTGCCTTGTCTCCTTTGATGCGTTCTCTGTAGGCATTACCCAAGTTGTTTTGAGTCATTGCCCAATCTTCGGGAAAAGCTTCACGGGTAGAGACTTGCAAGGCTTGGGTATAGGCATCTATGGCGAGTTCAAGGTTGTCTGCCTTGTCTCCTTGGATGCGTTCACTGTAGACAATACCCAAGTTGTTTTGAGTCATTGCCCATTCATAAGGAAAAGCTTCACGGGTGTACAGGCCAAGAATACTTTTATACCCAATAATTGCAATTTCTAAGTTATGTGATCGATTGCCCAAAGGAAACTCTGCTATTAAATGGCTAAATGTAAATAATATAACCGCAGGAACTTTATCAGCTTCTTGCAGTGGGAGATTAAATAAAGTTTTACTAGCCCAGTCTTTTAGAATATATCCTAGATTTTCATCCAGTTTATCTAGATTTTGTTGTAGCAAGGGATAAACAATATTCGGATCGCCATTACTATCTAACACAGCGTGTAATACCTGCATCAAAAAGTTGTAATAAACTTCGATTTGTTCTTCGTTCATTTGCTGTTCTCCAAAACTAATCTTTTAACATTTTTTCAACTGACCCAAACACTCAGCTATTTCTGGTGTAGCATAAAATTAGAGCGGTAAAAATAATTATGGTTAATGTCACGGTTAATTTCAACTCAATTATTCAGTTTACAGACGAACAGTTTTATCAACTCTGCCGGGATAACCCCGATGTCAAGTTTGAACGCAACGCCAAAGGAGAAATTATCATTCTGTCTGCAACGGTCGGAATTACCGGAAACCTAAACTCAGAAATTGCTGCCGATTTTGCCATTTGGAACCGTCAAACTAAACTCGGAGTTTGTTTTGATTCTTCCACCTGTTTTAAGTTATCCAATAGTGCCCAGCGATCGCCCGATGTCGCTTGGATAAAACAAGAACGTTGGGATGCACTTACCCCCGAACAAAAAGAAAAATTTCCACCCATTGCGCCCGACTTTGTATTAGAGTTGATGTCTCCGAGTGATCGCTTAGAAGATTTGCGAGAAAAAATGCAAGAATACATTGAGAATGGTGTGCGGCTTGGATGGTTAATTAACCGTCAAGATCGCCAAGTCGAAATTTATCGCCCCGAAAAAGCCGTCGAAGTCTTAAACGCCCCAGAAGCGTTATCTGGTGAAGACATTTTGCCGGGATTTGTATTAAACCTCAAAGCAATTTTATCCTCAAGTTCGTAGTTGCGCTTTAGCGCCAGTCAAGGGCTGAAGCCCAACTACAAACTTTTTTATACCACCTCAAACGATTGATAAAATAATCGCCAGTTCTTATTTTTTTCCAACTGTTCCCACAATTTGACTAAATGTTTAGGCTCAAATTGCAGGTTTTCCGATAGCTTTAACCATTCTAACTCCAAAGGCTGTTCGATTACAATGCCTAAAAATTCTTCTGTTCCAGTAGTAATAAACTCAATAGATCCTTCAGTAGGCATTGACCAGGGAGTTTCTTCAATTTTATTATTAGGTGCAAATACTTCCGTTGGACAAATCAAATGAAAACCTTTTAAATTCTGATTAAACAGTAATAAATGATAGTTACAGTAATCAGGATCAACCTTGATTTCCAAATCTAATGATTGATTGATCGGGATAGTCTTGGGTTCTTTTTTAGCGGTTTTTATAATGAATTCCCGTTCGCTGGATACCAAGCTATCATCAACAAAACGAATCCAATCTTGATTTTTTTCGTCCGCTTCTTTTCTCAACGCTTCCCAAAGATAGCGGGGAAATTGCTTATCCCACAGCCAGCTATAAACCCGCTTCCAAACATCATTCTCTCCTCGTTTAGCATTCAGAATACTCTCAATATCTAATTCATCGGCTTTCATCTGTTGTTCGTATTTCTTAACAATGGCTGGAATTACCTTTTCTTTTTGAAACCTCTGAATATTACTCGGAGAATAGCCCAACTTTTGATTCATTAAACTAACAATATCGTTGTTATTCTTGTTTTGGTTATCTAGCTTCTCATTCTCCGGGTCAAAGCGCAACTTAAAAAAGCATTTTTCCTCCGAATCTTTTCCGTTAACTGATTGTTGAAAGATAGAATCCGCAATTTCACGGATAAACTGCTGTTGGATTGATTCCTGTTCGCCCATGTTGTTCACCAAAACTCATTCAATTGTTTTTTATCATAACCCCAACTTTAGGAAATGTGAGCGAGTTTAACAAGTTTGTCATTTGCTGTCATTTGATTGTATTTAACGTTATTTCATGTAATCTGCGGTCATTTATATTGATTTTGCCCTGAAAAATTGTCACCTGAATTAATTTACAAACCGGAATTAATTCAATAGGATAGAACTCAGTTGTTTAAATACAAGAAAACATGACTTATCCAAAGCTTTATCAAAAAGCAAACCTTCCCAAACCCAGAAAACAGCCCTACGCTTGGGTAACTTGGTTAGCCCAACTGTTGGCGGGAGAAAAGAACTGTACCTATGCTATTCAACAACAAATTCATCATCAGTTTGAACGAAATTCGAGCGATTATGACGCTTCCGAACACGATGAAAAAGTGATCAAACGGGCGGCAAAATTGCAAGCCGAAGGGTTTACCGTTTATGTAGAAAATGCCAACTCGTTCAAAGTTCAGGGTAAAAGTTTTAATATTTGTGTAGCGGGTAGACCCGATATTATTGCCGTTAAAAATGATTGGGTTGTCGTCGAAGATATTAAAACGGGAAAACAGAAATTATCTCACGAAATGCAGGTAAAATTGTATATGTTGCTTTTGCCTTTAGCACCAGAAACTCAAGAAACCTGTCAGAATAAAGTTCCTCACGGACGGATTATTTATAATAATGAAATTGTCGAGATTCCCGCTTGGAAAATTGACCGCAACTTCAAGCGACGTTTGCGGGATTTGATTGGGATTCTTTGTACTTCAAAAACATTCAAACCCTGTCCGAGTTTAGAAGAATGCCGTTATTGTCGGATTTCAGATCAACACTGTTCCCAACGAATTAATTAATTATTAAGAACGGTTTGACAGTACCATGCTACTGATAACTGATAACTGCCTCTTGCCTCTTGCCTTTTGCCTTTTGCCTTTTGCCTCTTGCCTAATAACTGGTCACTGTTCACTGGTCACTGTTCACTGAAATGTTACCCTACATGAGAGTACATTTGGGGGACAAAGAATAAAATCCATGAATACTGCATTTCTCGGTTTAGGAGTCATGGGGGGTTATATGGCGGCGAACCTCGCCAAGAGTGGCTATGCTGTTAACGCTTGGAACCGCACTCCTAACCGCCCTGGAATTGAAATCGCTGCCTCTGGCGGTGCTAATATTGTCTCAACCATTAACGAGGCGATCGCATCCGCAGAAGTAATATTTATCTGCGTGGGGGATGTTCCCGATGTCGAAGAAGTTGTTTTAGGAAAAAATGGTATAGTGCGATCGGCCAAACCCGGCGCTATTATTGTAGACTTTAGTACAATCGGCCCGGAAGCAGTACGCCGGATTACCTCTCAAGTTCAATCTCGCCAACTTTCATTTCTAGATGCGCCTGTTTCTGGAGGAGATATTGGGGCGAAAAATGGAACTTTAACGATGATGGTGGGTGGCGATCGCAACGCTTTTGAAACCTGCAAACCCATTTTAGAAACGATGGGGAAACAAATTTTTTATTGTGGCCCCAGTGGGAGCGGTCAAGCGGTTAAACTGTGTAATCAAGTGTTATGTTCTCTACACATGGTTGGTTTATGTGAAGCAATGTTGTTAGCCAAACGACAAGGCATAGATCCCAATTTAATGATTGAAGTGTGTAGCACGGGTGCGGCGGGTTCTTGGGCGTTAGCAAATTTAGGCGAAAAAGTCGCTAATTCTGATTTTTCACCAGGGTTTATGATTAAACATATTCTCAAAGATTTGCGACTGGTTCACGATGTTTTACCTTCAGACAATCCTTTACCGGGTGTAGAACTCGCCGATAAACTGTTTAAAATTGTTAGTCATCTCGATGAGGAAGGCGCTTCTCAAGGGACTCAAGCGATGATTCGCGCTTATTTGCAGTCAGTGGTTGAAAATGCAGAATAATCTATTTTCCGTCTAAAATTCAGGGGTAGGCGAAGCCAAGTTGATTCTCAGCTTTGCCCCCAAACCTTCTATCAAGGCTGAATCTTATTGAATTGAAGTCATGGTTAACGACAAACTAAAGCCCTAAATCTAGCTTCCACTGTTTCAATTTTCCGGTATTTTCCGGGGCGCAGTCAATGACTAAAAGTTGCCAACTGCCTTGAGATGAAAGATTAAGAAACTGCCTCAAATAGGGTGTTGTTTGCAGAGAATAGGTCATTTTCAACTCAGTTTGACGACCAAGCATCCGATTTTGTAATAACACTTTCTCGCCGTTTGGTGCAATTAACCACACCTCAAGATCACCTAAAAAACTATGTTGAATTTCTAGGGTGACTTGAATATCTTGCAGAGAAGCAGCTTCGGAAATGATGATCGAACTTTTAATTCCTTCCGGCTTGTCATCGGGAATATCAATAGTCTGATTATTCGCTTGTACCACACGCCGAGACGGTTTTTGGAAAGTGGCTCGTTGACTTTGAGCCATTTTAACAGCTTTGTAGGCATTCACTTTCCCATAGCCGAACCATTGAGAATAACCATTGCGATCGTAAGTTCCCATGCGAATTCCTAACTGCGGATCGGCATTAGGATCAACAATTTTATCAGTGCTTTGCTCTAAAATTCGCCGCACGTCTTGGGCGGTGAGATCGGGGTTCGCTGACAAGATTAAAGCCGCGACTCCGGCGACTACAGGAGTTGCACTAGAAGTTCCGCCGAAATAGGGTGTATAATCCGATTGGTCATAACCTGCGGCACCCATGCGATCGGTTGTAAACACACCCAATCCCTGTAAAGAACTACGAACAGCCGGAGGAGTGCCAATATATCCGGTTTCCGGTAGCCACATTCCTGGCGGAGCGTTATTACTGGGCGCACAGACGCAAATTCCAGTTCCCCAGTTGCTATAAGCTGATTTTTGATTAAGACTGTTACAGGCCGAAACCGCAATCACATCGGGATGAACTGCAAATCCCGCTAACCATTTTACTTGACCTGTAATGACGTTATTCGGCCAGCCTTGTTCATTGAGAATCCCGTTAATCGGACGGTTGGCGTTTCCGGCAGCGAAGAGAATCACACAGCCTTTGCCCTTGCGACCTTGTTTGGCGGCTTTTGTGATCGCGGCGCTTTGTCGCAGTGAGAGGGGGAAATAAACGGCGCTCGCTCCCCAACTACAGGAAATCACCGAAGCCCCTTTTTGGATCGCCCAGTTAAAAATTTGTTCGACGGATTCATCATCAAGATAACCCGTTGTGCGAATTGCCATTAACGCGCAACCGGGAGCAACACCGACAATTCCCTGACCATTTTCTTCGGCAAGGGCGACTCCCGCACAGGCGGTACCATGATTATCCGAAGCAGCTTCGGGTAAAGGTAGCAGATCACGACCTTTTAAGTCCAGGGGGGCGACAATTTTACCCAAGCCTTGAAAGTCGGGATGGTTTAAATCAACGGAGTCATCGGCAATCGCAATCACGACTGAACGCACGCCTCGAGTAATATCCCAGGCGGCTTCAACATTGACATGAGAGTTGATGCCCAGTTGAGAGGAACCGCCATTATTATGGAGATACCATTGTTTGGTGTAGAGGGGATCGCGAGGATGGTAATAGGATTGAGAGCGAACGATAATATTGGGTTCAGCGACTAAAACTTCCGGATTCCACTTGAGATGGTTTGAGATCTTGATTGGATTTTCACTCGCTTTCGACGTGACTCGATAAACAAAGGCATTGTCAACACCGTCTATGGGTTTGAGGTATTCTAAGCCCACCGCAGAGGCAATTTGGTTGCGCCGAGCCTCCTCTACAGACTCCTCAAATTGAATTGTGACTTGATCACTGAGGTAAAAAATCATGCCCGGATCGTTTTCTACTCGGTAGACATGACTAGCAAACAGGACTTGATCTGATCGCCGAAGCAGTTCTAGGGCTTCATCGAGTTGCTCAGGGGCGACTTCGATTTCCTCGAGTTGGGGAGGAGATTTCCGGGTATAAACCATCGGAATGGGCGATCGCGATACGTCTATTTTGTCGTTGTCTGTTGAGAGTCGCACGGTGAGGCGATTGGGTAGTTTCTCTACCTTGAGTTCTTCGCCTCCTCGCTGTAGAATCAAACCAATTTTGTCTTGTGAAACCCCAATTCCCCGGTGTTCTCGGGTGGTGATGCTTGATGAGTTCTCCTGTGATGCCATAATGAAGTATCCATTTTTTAAACCTAAATTCTCATTCACCACCTAAACTGATTAAATCTGGATGGTTAGCTGTTGGTTTTGGAAAAAATTCTGAGCCAGTAAAAACTATAAGCCGTGCGAGTTGAGCGTAGGCCCTCGAAAAAAATCTTAAAATGGGAAGCAAAAATGATAAAATCCTTTAAGTTTATACACTTTCCGTTGCGCGATCGCGCCTTGTCAGACATGGAATTTTCCGCAACTGTCTACCCTCTCCGCCTGATCGCCCGTTTACCCCTGGTCATCTGGGCGGTCGGAATGGTGCTGATTCCGATGAATGGATCTGCTCAAGAGTTAATGCCGGAAGGCTTGAACGACGGTTCATCGACAACAGATGAGTCATTGGAATTGAACCCTCCTAGTCCCAGCCAAGGGGTTCAGCCTGTCGATCCGAATCAAATGCGTCCTCTGGCTCTCGGAGAGAGTTTTCTCAGTATACAGGGCGGGAAGCGTTTGCTTGAAGAGGCGAGTCAAGCCGTGACTCGGGAAAATTATACCGAAGCTGCATCTAAGCTGCAAGAAGCTCGCCAGGTTTTTAATCAGTTGTCTAACTTCTACCAACAGTTGGCAACGAGCTTTTCAGGAATTGATAACCGTGTTGCTGACTTGCATCGCAATAATGCCCGACAAACGGCTCAAATGCGAGATGATGCGACTTATCAACTGGCTCTGGTTCATCGCGCTCAAAATCAGCCCGAACTGGCAGTTCCTCTGTTGATTCAGATTATTCGTTCCCAAGCGCCAACTCGAGATTTGGGCAAGAAAGCTTATCAGCAGTTATTTGAGTTGGGATTTGTGGATTCTCCCATCCCCGATGGTCAATCAAGTGAACAATCGACGTCTTCTGCTCAGTAATTTCGGTAAAATAAAGAATACGGTCGTCTATTGAGAAATTTCATGATCGCTTTAGAGCAGGTCGAGGCAATGATTAAGTCCAAATTGCCCAATTCTACGGTTCAGGTTCAAGATTTGGGAGGTGGCGATCACCTTCAGGCTATTGTGATCTCTTCTGAGTTTGAAGGAAAAACGCTCGTTAAGCAGCATCAAATGGTTTACAGTGCTGTAAAAGAAGCGATGGATACAGAAGTTATCCATGCTTTAGCGTTAAAAACTTATACTCCTTTGGAGTGGGAGAAAGCCAATCAAGTTGCTTAATATTGAGCAGAATTGATTTTAGGGGTTAGGCATTGAGGAGAAAGAATTCCTAACCTCTATTGTTTGATCTTCTTTCTCGAAAACCATTGATCTTAAGCTACTTCAGGAAAAACCATGACACCAGAACTGCAAGCTAGAATTGATAACTTGGTCAATAGCCACAAAATTTTTGTGTTTATGAAAGGCACAAAGCTGATGCCCATGTGTGGCTTCTCTAACAATGTGGTGCAGATGTTAAACAGCTTAGGTGTTCCTTTTGAAACCCTTGATGTGTTAGAAGATCCTGAAATTCGTCAAGGGATTAAAGACTACTCAAGTTGGCCGACCATTCCCCAAGTTTATATCAATGGAGAATTTGTCGGCGGATCAGATGTGATGATCGAACTCTACCAAAAGGGCGAGTTACAGGAGATGGTTCAGGTCGCTTTGGCTTCCTAAACCCCACTGCTGTAAAATCTTAGTTACACTGGCTCTCTTTGCCGACTCCCACCCTTCAAGAGTCGGCACTGACGAGTCTAAGGGTCTATTAAAACTCACATCTTGCACCATTCTCAACAACACCTGAGAAACCGGGTTTCTCAAGAAAAAATATAGGCAAGCTCAGGGCAGTAGCAAGAAACCCTGTTTCTGACACGGGTGCAGGATATCAGTTCAAATAGTCTCAGACTCAACTAACCTGGCTAATAGTAGTCCACTTCCGGTTGGGGCATCGGCATCGCCATCTCGAAGTTAGAGGGGTCATTGAGATACCGAAACGTTTCTTCTTCTAGCCGATGAACCAAGTAGGGTTCTAAGGCGTTGGAATGTCTGAGAGCTGCTAAATAACCATCAATATACATTCTCAAATCATCATAGCGATAACCACGGTTCCACATTTCGACGAGGGCGTCGGTGAGGTTTTGATAGTGGCGAATAGTCAGAGCGTCTTGCAGCATAGTTACCAATTGAATTTAGAGTTTGGGCAGAGAGTCGATCATCGGAATGGACAACGAATCAGGAGATTTTCCTCGTATTGGGCCAATTTCCAGCATCCAAGCCATTTAGATTTTAGATTTTAGCTCAATCTTCCCAGTATCGGGGGGAATTACCCATAGATGTGCAGCTCTTCAATGGATTTATGTCCTCGACACCGAACCATCAACCTTGAGCCTCGATATTGATAGAATAGTTGTGCAGTAGGCTTTTGAGTTCAACTCAACTTCTCACAGAGAAAGCCATAAGAATTGGCAGTCCCTAATTACGGGTTTCACGAGATTCACAACTAGACTATTGGGACTAATAACGACCGACTCCGGTTGATTGAGTCTTCCTATTTTGATCATAACCTGCCTGTCAAGAGTCTCGTAACCCGATCAACGGGTTGATATTTTCTCGGCAATAAATGTCAGAATTAGCCAAACTTGAATGAGGGTAGCATGGGTTACAAAATCAATCGGATTGGCTCTGTTAACCTGTAATCCAATATCAATAAGGATAACTGGCACCTGTGGGATCAGCTTGCATTTCTATTATTGAAGGAAATCCTCATTTGCGATCGCTTTTGGGCTGGCATTTACAGCAAGTTGGCTACTCTGTCTGGCAGTCAGCCGATTTCCATCAAGCGAGAGAGGTATTCTATACCCATCAACCCAATTTAGTCATTCTAGATGCTGAATTGCCTGGGGGAAACGGTTTGGAATTTTGTCGCTGGCTACGACAGCAACAGTCGTTGATTTTAATGCTGTCTTCTCGTCAAACCGAAGCTGATATTGTACGCGGCTTAAAAGCTGGGGCTGATGACTATCTGACTAAACCGTTTGGAATGCAAGAGTTTTTAGCTCGAACTGAGGCTCTGATGCGACGTAACCGCACGCTTGCTCCTCCTGCCAGTCTAGATTACGGCATTCTCAAAATTGATTTAGTCCAGCGACGGGTACGACTACGCGGACAACTGATTGAATTAACCCCTCAAGAATATAGTTTACTTTATGTTTTAGCTCAAGCGGATGGAGAACCTCTGAGCCGTTCGGAACTGCTCCGTCGCGCTTGGCCAGATTCCATTGATAATCCTCGCACCATTGATACTCACGTTCTCTCCTTACGAAAAAAAGTTGAAGTCGATCCTCGCCAACCCATCCTCATCCAAACCGTGCGGAATGTTGGATATCGGCTAAATTTAGAGATGCTCAAGCCTGATTCTTGGACTCCCCGGCTGAATGAGCAACATCCCCCTCTATCTGTCAGAGTGAGCAGTTAAGCTTCTGATTCCCATTCTTGAATATCCTGTTGTTGAGCGGTGATGAATTGCTGTTTTAAGGCTTGCCAGTTTACCTGTTGAGTCAAATTATCCTGAACTAATTTTCCTTGGGATAAATGCCACAATCGATTTCCCCAATCTTGGATGAGATCGAGGTAATGAGTCGCTAAAATCACTGTTATTGAATCATCAACGACTGTCTGTAAACTGTTGAGGATCTGGGTTTGGCTCACAAAATCTAACGCGGTGATTGGTTCATCCAGGAGTAAAATTTGCGGTTGAATCATTAACGCCCGAGCGATCGCAATTTTTTGAAGTTGTCCCCTCGACAGTTGTACTTCTGTGCGGTTTAACCAATCCGTTGGAATCTCTAACCGTTCCGTCCATTCTGTTAACCGTTGAGTGATTTCAGTCTCCGATAAACCCCGCAACTTTAGAGGATAAATTAACGCCTCTTTAACGGTCATTCCTAATAACTTTGCCTCTGATAAAACTAAAGTAATTTGTTGTCGAAGCTGAACAATTGGAATTTTATGATAACTTTCCCCTTGAAAAAAAATCTCCCCGTTTGAGGGACTATTTAACCGATTGAGTAACCGCAAAAGTGACGTTTTTCCCGCACCCGAAATTCCGACTAAAGCAATGCGATCGCCTGTTTTGACTTCAACTGAAATCTCCTGCAAGATCGGCTGAAAACCGATTTTTGGTTGCAAAGAGACATTTTCTAAGCGCAGTTGCGGAGGGGGAGAAGGATGAGAATTCAAATCGGTGATTGAGAGTGAGGTAATATTCCCATTCTAAATGATCTCAAACGGGGAGGATTTTGTCGAGCCTAATCCGAAGATTGTTGAGCGTGGAACGGACAACCGCTTGTTAGTTTTTGCAGAAAGGCACTATTATCAAAAAAATGCTCTAAAGAGATGATTTTCAAATCTTCTGTCACCCGAGCAATACTCATCCCGACAATTTCTAGGGTTTCTCCGGTGGGTGCATGGTCTTTGAACGGGCCGTTAAAGGTTCCCCAATGGCGCCACTTAAACGTCACGTTCGGAGGCCCTGATAAGACTTCTGTGACTTCCCATAAAAAGCCTTTGGGAAAGGCTTTGTGAAACACTTGAAAGGAAGATTCAAAGTTTTCTGCGGCTGAACTATAATGTTCAGTTTCTCCCATAAATAAATTATAGGTTCCGGCTTGGGCGACATCTTCTGCGGTATATTCTGGCCCGCCATTCGCTCTCATTCTAAACTGATCTTGAACAATAGACAACCATTGTTGCGGGTTAACTTTATTCGTCGCTTCTAACTCAAAAGTACGGACTAAATTTTCTGCAATGGCTTCTAAAGATCCCTGGGGATGATTGTATTGACTTTCTTTGAAAAGAGATTGATTTGTATAGGAATAGTCTGGACGTGTTCCGCCTCGCCATTCAACTCCGGTATCGTTAGCAATGACAGTTTCTCGATCATGAACCCAAAGCGGAAGATCGGGAGATTGGTTAGAACTCATAGAATAATTTTAGTCTGATTTTTGCAAAATGTCTTTTTTATTTTGAGCAATTTCTGGTTCTATTTTTCGTTAAAATCATCACAATTTTAGATTAAAATAATCTTTGGATGACCTAGAAATCCCTACTCAGTTTGATAAACTGTCTCAATACAGGCGACAAACTGTAAAAACGTCCTTGTGGTTCTATGAGACAACGCCGCGATAAAGATTGCAATGCGTTCAATAAATCAGAGGATGAAATTATTTTATGTTCTAATAATATTGCCAAATTAACGGGTTCACTTTCTTTAGCGACTAACGAGAGAACTTGTTTTTCAATTGCTGATAAACGGTTAAACTGTTGTTGTAAAACATCCTTTAAATCTTCAGGTAACAATAAACTTTCATCGGCTAACAACTCAGTGACACAGCCTCCCAACTCTTGAACAAAAGTTCCAACGATTTTTAACCATAACGGGTTTCCTTGATAATAATCAATTATTGTTTCCCAACTTTCGATTTCTGCTAAACCGCAATCTCTGATAATTTCCCGTGCAGCTAACGGATCTAAACCCCTCAGTCGTAGTGTCTGAACAGGAGAACTTTTGTTTTTAATATCCGTGACTTCTCTCGGTTGTTCCCACCCGATTAACAGAAAGCAACTTGGGTGAGATAATGTTTCTATCTGTTTAAATAAATGGCGATAATCTTCATATCCGGGTTGATATTTTCCGGCTAATTCACCGCTCACAAAAAGATTGTGAATATCATCTAATATAATTAAACAGCGATATTGTTGTAAAAACTTAATCAGGGTTAACGGTTTTTGATGAATTGTAGAGGATTTTTGCGGTTCTGACTCCGAGAAAAATTCAATCAGTTTTGCTTGTAATTCTGTTAAAGTCTGAGACGGTTCTAAGCTACACCAAAATACATATTGAAACTCATGTTTAATCTGTTGAACGAGTTGTACTGCTAAGGCTGTTTTACCAATTCCACGAATACCTGTAATTGCAATCAGGCGACAATGTTGTTGTAAAATCCAGGTGGTGAGGGTGTCAAGTTCGGGAGTGCGATCGTAAAAATTCCCCAACTCCGGCATTTCGCTTAAATCTTGATAGAAGGTTTGAGTGAGGTTTGAATTCAACTTTTCTTGATTTGGTAAAGGTGTATTGGGTATATCTGGGGGGTGTCTACCTTCTCCACAAAGGTTAAAACTACTACTTACATTTTGTGCAAAGTTGAAAACATTGGATAAATTAAACCTTTCTATTGCAGATCGAAAATTGGATTTATTAACTTCTTCTTCTAACTCATCTGAAAGTATATGCCACAGCTTTGATCCGACATCTCTCACACGACTTTCCGAACAATCAAACTCCTTTGCAATTTGTTTGTACGTATCACGTTGTAGAGTTCCTTGCAGTATCGCTTGCTGTAAATCATCAAGATGTTGTCCCGTTTTAGCAAAGACTATTTCATCAGCGACTTTTAACACTTCTTTCAGGTTCATAGAAGTCTGTAGATTCCAGTTTTTGGTATTATAGCTCACTGTTGCCGACTTTTTAGTACATTTTTAGACGTTTTTGTACAAAATTAGATTAAAGAGTGTAAAGATTAAGAAAATAGGGTGGCAAAATTGTACGTTTTAGGGGTGGGCAAAGTTTTAGTTTTTAAGAGATGATAGAAACGTATTCAAAATTTTTGAATATTGAGCAACTGACCAAAATTTTTGCAAAAAATGAGTTAGATGTAAAGAATGATCGAAAATTTAAAAAGTAATGGAAATATTACCATTTTTCAACAAAAAACAGTTATTACTGTTACAAAAAGAACAGTTAGATTTGGAAAAGATGTTTATCAAACTCATAATATTACCGGGTTTAGTGAAGGAGAAATTGAAATTGGAAGTATTCCTTGGATAGTTGTAATACTTTTGTTCATTGGTGGTTTAGTAGTTTTATCTTTCAATGAGACAGTTGGTTGGTTAGTAACTTTAGCGGGAATTGCTGGAGGAGTTTGGAACTTCATTAAACCCAAGCACTATGGCTTATTAATCACTCTCAATTCTGGTGATAAAAAGCTATTTGTTACACCCGACACACAAGCACTGAAGCAGGTAATAATGGAAATTTATGAATTTATTGAACAAGAGCAAGAGAACGATGCAGCTTATCAGATAACTATTACCAATAGTAAGGTTTCAGGGAACTTTATTCAAGGAAATGTTGGAGGCGATGCTTTATATAGATAAATCTCAATAACCGAGTAGTTTTCGTACTGAATTTTTAAAAAGTAATTGAGGAGGAAAATTAGACATGAATGGTAAATCTATGAACATCAATAACAGTGATTGCAAAGGAAACTTTATTCAAGGAGATGTTGGACGTGACGCAGTATATGATGGGAGTAAAGAAGAGAAAACCCTTGCAGAAGCAGCGAAAGAAATTCAACAGCTTTTAGATCAACTCTCTCAAAGCTACCCAACAAAAACCACTCCTGAAAAAATAGTTGTTGCTCAGAAAGCAATGGAAGAAATAGATAAAAAATCTGATACAAAAGACAAAATTATAAAAGCATTAAAAGCAGGCGGAATAGCCAGCATCACAGAACTTACGAATCATCCCGTTGTGAGAATATTAACCCCAATGCTAGAAAGTCTGCTAGAAGATCATAAATGACAAGGTGATCAATTGAGCAGCATTAAGAATTCCTGTCCTTTTTGACTATTTCAATACTTTGATTGACGAGAGGCGATCGCATAACTTAAAAAGAGCGATCGCCTAAAATGCGGGGGCTTTACGCTTCGCCACCGTAACAGTAGGGGCGGGTTCCGAATTTATCTATGTTTTCCCACAGACAACCTCTGTAAACCCGCCCGTCTTGAAGTTTTTAGTTGAAATTTAGTCCTCTTAAGAGGACTTCAGACTTTTAGACGGGGATTAAAATCCCCGATCAAAATTGGGGGGCGGGTTTAGCTGGGTTGAGTGTGGGAAAATCGAGATTTCGACAGAACCTGCCCCTACAAAAACTTCACGACTTCGGGGCGGGTTTAGCTGGGTTGAGTGTGGGAAAATCGAGATTTGGACAGAACCCGCCCCTACAACAACTTTTTTCCTCAAGATTGATATTTAGAATTAGAAATAAATTTCAACTCGTTAAGGAATGCTAACCCCTGAAAATGCGGTTGAAATCGTCCAAATATCAACTAAAACGAGGAGTAATGTAAACCCAAATAGGATAAAATACATCCAGGGTTGGGCTAAAGGGCGAACATCAGTTGTATCAATCCCTGTTTTTTGCTGTACAATTCTCACCAGTTGAGCAAAGCCAGCAATTCGCATGGGGAGTAAATACCCTTGTCCTGACTGACTGAGGAAATAATAGACTAATCCTCCCTGTCCGGTTGTCCGAGGTTTAAGTGCTTTGACTTCGTTCCAATTTAAACACCAACCTCTGCGAAAAATAGGTTTTACCCAACGAGGATAAGTGACTTGAATGCTTTGATCGTCAACCACGACTCGTTCAGTTAAAGCCGCATAAAGAGCGATCGCACCTAAACTAATTCCAATCCATAAAATTGTAGGAGAGACAGGTGCATTTACGGCCTGGGATAAGAAGGGTAAAGGCAGCATTAACGCAGCATACAGTCCTAAAAGCGTGATCCGAATAATCGGAGAAATGCTAAAAACAGCGTTCAGAGATGGGGATAAATTCCCGACATTCGATGATACAACAACGTTAGATTTCATGTTCTGCTCGGTTCAATCCTTCGTTTTACACGATAATTGATTTTCTCCGACTGCACCCCTACTCCTATCGCTGTTTCCCAAATTGATGACACCGATCATGCTTCTCTTGAAAAACAGAAGTCATTCAAATTGAAGTGCGATCGGTGTCAAAGATGGTTTCAAGATTGTTGTTTTAAAACTGGAATTCTTCAGCTAGATAGGAGATTCTTAAAAAGATTTTTGTCCTTTCTCTAGTCAACGACACTTAATGCAGGTGTCGTTAAAGATTCAGGAACCGCTTGGCGTCGCGTCTGGGACATGATTCGCTGATGATAAGCTTGTGCGACTTTAGAAGGATGGGTCTCCTCAATAATACTACTGGGCGCCTCTTGGTCAATCTGAAGACGATCACAAGGAATCCGATCTGAGAGAATAGCACTAGCCATGCTACCCGTGTGAATTTCTAACAAAGCTTCTGGGAGAGCCTCTAGCAGCAAACGCTGTCCCGGAAACACAACTCGCTCAAAGTACCAGTTGGCAATGTTGGTAATCCGGGCTATCTGGATTTGGCTGGTGGCGTTGACGTAGCAGCACAAAATCCGCTTAGAGAAATTGGATGGTAGGGGATCGAGAATTTGAGCCATAACTGCTAAGGAGCTTTGCGATACAAGTTTTGGATATATCCACAACCTAACATTACCTGATCCCCACTAATTGTAAACGCGACTACCAATCCGTTTTGAGAGTCCTTCGTTGATCGCTGATTTCAGTGAAAATTCAAGGGTTCTGCCCTCGCTTGGGGGAAATTACCCAATAAATTCCCTCATCCTTTAAAATCAAGACAGATACGAGCAAATCCCCTTTTTACATCCCCGTAGCTCGTCTTCAGAAATTTTAAAGATTTTCAGAAAAATCCCGCCAAAAATTAAAAAACTCCAGTATATTGTTAAGTTATATATATAAACCGCCATTCAAGCTTGTCGTTAGAGTGTTGTTAGAGTAGAGTCCCCCTTTTAAAAATCATGGACAATAAAATCCTTTATGTTCGCCTTCCTTGCAACCCCATTTTCCCCATCGGGGTCGTTTATCTGTCTGACCACGTTCACAAGTTGTTTCCCGACGTACAACAACGAATCTTTGATCTCGGTGCCATTCCTCCGTTGGACTACAGTTCAGCTTTAGATGCTTGCGTTGATGAATTTAAACCGACATTATTGGTCTATTCTTGGCGAGATATTCAAATTTACGCACCCGTTGGCGGACGCGGCGGAAATCCCCTCCAAAACGCCTTTGAATTCTATTACGCTAAAAAGCCCCTAATTAAGCTTCGAGGTGCCTTGGGCGGGCTAAGACTGGCTGCTTCTTACTACACTGAACTCTGGCGCAACCTCGGTTTAATTAAACGCGGACTCAAACGCGCCCAAAATTATAACCCCCAAGCCCGTTGTGTGGTTGGTGGTGGTGCGGTGAGTGTCTTTTATGAACAGTTGGGGCGCAGTCTTCCCAAGGGAACGGTTGTTTCAGTCGGGGAAGGTGAAGCGTTACTGGAAAAACTGTTACGGGGAGAAAGTTTACAGGATGAACGCTGTTATATTGTCGGAGAAACGACACCCCGCGATCGCTTAATTCACGAAAAACCTGCACCGTTAGAAAAAACGGCTTGTAATTACAACTATATTGAGAGTATTTGGCCGGAGTTTGAATATTATTTCCAAGACCAAGATTTTTATATCGGAGTTCAAACGAAACGGGGTTGTCCTCACAATTGCTGTTATTGTATTTACACCGTAATTGAAGGAAAACAAGTTAGAATTAATCCCGCCGATGAAGTGGTTGCCGAGATTAAACAACTTTATGATCGCGGAATTCGTAATTTTTGGTTTACGGATGCTCAATTTATCCCGGCGCGTCGGTTTATTAATGATGCGGTGGAATTGTTGCAAAAAATCATTGATGCAGGGATGAATGATATTCACTGGGCGGCTTATATTCGAGCGGATAATTTAAACCCTGAATTATGTGATTTGATGGTCAAAACGGGGATGAATTATTTTGAAATCGGCATTACAAGCGGTTCTCAAGAACTCGTTCGTAAAATGCGAATGGGGTATAATTTACGGGTTGTTTTGGAAAATTGCCGGGATTTAAAAGCCGCAGGGTTTAATGATTTAGTTTCGGTGAATTATTCGTTTAATGTAATTGATGAAACCTTTGACACCATTCGTCAAACGTTAGCTTATCATCGAGAACTTGAAAAGATTTTCGGGGCGGATAAAGTTGAACCTGCGATTTTCTTTATTGGGTTACAACCCCATACCCATTTAGAAGAATATGCCTTTGAAAAAAATATGCTCAAACCGGATTATAATCCGATGAGTTTGATGCCTTGGACAGCCCGAAAACTGTTGTGGAACCCCGAACCGTTGGGATCGTTTTTTGGAGAAGTTTGTCTAGAAGCTTGGCAACGAAACCCCTATTATTTTGGCCGAGAAGTGATGAATATTCTCGAAGAAAGGTTAGGTTTAGCGCCGTTAGAAGAAGCGTTAAGCGCGCCTATTGAACCGGAAAAAACGAACGAAAAACAGCTTGTTAGTGCGAGTTAAACCCTAGCAGTAGGGTGGGTAACAGTTTGAAATTCACATGAGAATTAATACATCTTTGATGTCACCCACCCGACAAACTAAAAGTGATTCAATAATAACCGGAGTGAATCATTCATCTCGGTAAGATGAGTAGAAGGAAAAGTAAAGTAATCATCAGTTACCTCAGCCTTGAGATGCTGGTGATTACCAATTTGCCAACGAATGCGGGTAAGGTGATTTCGCTGAACTGCAACCAGATCCCGATGCCAATGTACGGGAATTTCAAACACAACTTGATTCCCGGGTTTTTCCGCCATTAAAATATATTCCGTATAATCATAGTTAGCATTCGGATGAATTATTGAAAAGAGATTTCGACCAATTTCATCTCGATTTTCATTTAAGGTTTTAGAGAGTTCGTAGGAAAAATTAACCTCATTTGGTTTTTTGAGAGACTGGGCAGAAGAACCGCCCAGAGAAGTTTGATTTCCGGCAATAAAAGACCATTCAAACCCCAATACGGGATAAATAGGATGGGCAAAAACCGGGGAGGAAAAACAGAACATCACCGCAATAATTAAAGCAAATCCCCAAAGACAGGCAAATTTTGTGCGTAACATTGAAAAAATCCTTAGTAGAAAAAGTGTTAACCTGGCGTTGAATTTTATTGACTTCGTTAAAGCGGGAATTTATAAACTACAGTACCCGTTTCACTAACTTCAAAATTCGCTTCAAACTGTTTCGCTTGCTGCTCTAAATATGCCTTAGAATCTTCTCCAGAAATTCCCGCAGCGATCGCCAACTGCATGACCGTGATCGAACCCTGATTTTTCTCGACCAGTTTATAGAAAATTGATTGTAGATCTAAAGTTGATTGTAGATCCTTAGTCCCCGTTTGTTGCTCAGATTTTACTTGTTGATTTCCTTCACCCGAAAGAGACGGGTTTTTCATTAACCACTGTCCTAGTTTGGCAGATCCCGCAGTAATTCCCAAACAAATTAAACAGACAAAGAAGTTAGAAGCTAAGTCGGAATCACTATCAAACAATACCACAATTGCTGACAATAGGAAGAACGCCGCAGTTCCGTAAGCAAAAATGCCAAAAATACCTTTGATGAATCTCATATTCAACTCTGATGATTTCAAGTGTTCAATTCTGCCTAAGTTCAACTTACACTGAAATCAAGGAAAGGTCATCAGTGGAATTACGGAAAAATAGATGTTCTTTTGTTTAAACTTTGATTAAGTGATTAAGGATGGGGCGATCTGGAGGGTTTACCGTAGATGCGTCGGGGCGGGTGTATTTGTTGCTGCCGGGGTGGGGAGGATGAGAAATGGTGAATGGGGCTTGTGATGTTGTTGCGATCGCTATATGATTATCAAACAACTTGAAGTGTTCTAGGTTCAGGAATTTGTTCGCCTTCTGCTTGCCAAGCCTCCAGATACATTTCAATCACTTCTTCACCGTTATGAATAGCTTCTTCACGGGTTTTTCCGTGAGTACAAGGCATCACAACTAAGTCAGCAAACTCTGGAATTGTAACGAGGAAAAGCTGATCTTCATCAGACCATTGAATTATCATGCTATATCGATTCATCAATCTTCATTAGTAGGGGCGCAAGCCTTGCGCCCAAAACCCCTATTGTACTGTATCATCATAGATGAGAATATCCTGGGTTTCGGACTCTACATTAAACTCAATACGACTCTGTAAAACGATTTCTTGAATAACTGCTCCTCCTTTCCCCTGTTCTAAAACAGAATTAAAACGTTCTATTAATTCTGGGATATTTATTACTTCTTCTATACATTCTAAATATCTGCTGACAATCGCTTTAATATTATATCTTGCTCTAGCTTGTTCTTCAACTTTAACTAAAATTTCTTCTGATCTCTGCTCGGTTTTAACAACAAAAGTAATCGGATATCTCTGCACCTTATCAATATCCAAGAAATATTTTCCCGCATCAATTGTTTCTGTCACTTGAAAGAATCGACCGAGAGGTTTCATCACAAAATCTATACCCCCATCATTCGCATTAGTACGACCAGTCTTATACAAAATTAAATATTCAGTATTTAGTTCGTCAGGCGACCATCCCCAATATATTTTTTGATCTCCATAATACTCTTTGAGAATTGCATAACTTACAATTTCAAAAACTCTTGCATCTATATTGGGTCTTAATAAACCCCGAATAAATTCAATGGATCGTAAAGGCTCTTGTTCTTGAATGTCTATCATCTGTTGACAATAGATCATAAACTCACTAAACGCTTCTCTGCGTGCGGCTACATAAGCATCAATTATATCTTTAATAGCCTCAGCAATATTGATTTGAGTACCGTTAATAGAAATCTTTATAAGATTTTCGTTAATCCAATATCGATTGGTTTTGGCATCTCTGATTACAGGTAGATAAGATAAGGTTGGGAAATATTTTTTAAACTCCTCATTGAGTCGATGATTGAGTGCATGATTTTGTAGCTTGTTACCAAATAGAAGCTCTCTTTGTCTGCGAAAAAGCTGAATAAACTGAGCGCCTTCATACTCATCATATCCACCCTTAAGGTGAAACTCATTATTCAGATAGTCTTCAACTAAAACATAGATAGCGTAGTGGTTTGCGAATCCTGCTCGTGACTTAGAACCTCGATTAGCAGCTTTTGTCTTAATATTGAGATATTGCAATAACTCACTACAGTTTAAAACTTTATCTCCCTGATTCGGGAAATAAGAATTGAGAATTTCGAGAATCTTGTTTGTAAACTCATGCTGTAGTATCAGCTTCTAAAAGACTCTTTTGTATAAAGTTTATATCTGGGCTATTTTTATTCCTTTTAGTATTATTTTTAAATGGGGGTAATAACTTTTCTCCTTTGTATTCTTTCCAACCTAAAACCCGTCTCAGACCAATTTGAAAATATTCTTCTTGAGATTCTATGCTAATAGAAATCCGCCCCAAGCGTTTTGCGACAGCAGCAGATGTAAAAGTTCCGGCAAAGGGATCGAGTACCAAGCTATTTTGATTGCTACTTGCAAGAATAATCCTTTCTAGTAATACTTCGGGTTTTTGTGAAGGATGATTTTCATATTCTTCCATTCGATAGCGAACACGAGGGAAATACCAGACATTACCGGGTACTTTTTCTGTATTGTATTGACAGGGAACGGATTTTCTGTAATCAATTAATTTTCGTTGGGCGCCTGTTTTTGCTTCAATCTTAATATCATCTGAATTAAAGATATAATTATTTTTGTTTTTAACACAGTGAAGTATTGGTTCATACATCGATCCGAAGTATTTTTTGGCTTGAACTCCCGAACTATCATAATGCCAAACAATTCGACTCAGAATTACCGTTTTTTGCCTTAAGTAAAGGTCAAAGTAGGGCATTGCTTGAGTGCTTGTCATCACATATAACGTTCCGTTGGGCTTCAAGACTCGCAGACATTCATCGAGCATTTTATAAGCCCAATTTGCATAGTCTTCTTCTGATTCCCATTTGTCATAGAAATCAGAAAAACGCTTTCCAATATTGTAGGGAGGATCGATAAAAATAAGATCTACAGAATTAGAAGAAATCTCACTCGACAAAATATGAAGGGCATCGCCGTGAAATAGAGTATGCCTATCATCTTTATATCGTTCAAACATTACTCTTGATTTAATAAACTGTGCATCAACTCACAATATTGACTTTAGGTATTATACACTGTTAAACGGTTTATGACTAAATTGGATGAACGATATTTAGGCAGTCTTCCAGATCATCTCCCTGCCAAGTTGCGGCAAATTTTAGTAAATCTTATGAGAAACCAGATTAGCTATGCTTTAATTTTTGACGGTTGAGGAGGAGGGCTACTCTTTTTAGGGGTGGTTGAACCTGTTTCTTTTAACTGGTTTTTCCACCCAAGCTACCTGAGAAACCGGGTTTCTGGGGCATGGATGGGACGAGAAACAGGCTTTCTGACTAAAATTTTTGCTAGTATGCAGACATTATCATAGAAACCCCGTTTCTGGAGAAAGCCATGCAAATCACTTTAAACGAGCAACAACAGAAGTTTATTGCTGCACAGTTAGCCAGTGGCAACTTCACCCATCCCGATGAAGTCGTCAATATCGCCTTTCGTTTGCTGGAGAAATTACAAGCCGAGTATCAAGACTGGCTCACAGAAACCCGTACCAAAGTCGAAGCAGCCGCTTTAGAACTAGAACGGGGCGAAGGTTTAGATGGCGAGATGTTCGTTTCAGAAATTCTGGAGCGGTTTCAACAGGCGAAAGGAGTACAAGCAGAGTGAGTCAGTATCGGATATCGCCATCTGCTAGTTATGATTTGAATGAGATTGCGGACTATTTCTTAGAGCGGAATATCATAGCTGGAGAGCAGTTTTTTCAAGAGTTTAACCGCAAATGTCAATATTTAACACAGTTTCCCTACATGGGGAAAAGCTATCGGCATTTATTAACAGATTTGCGCGGATTACCCCTAGACGGGTACATCATTCTTTATCACGCAGTCGGAGAAACTGTTGAAATTTTGCGGGTTGTGCATGGGCGGCAGAACTTAGAAGAATTATTTAGAGATTGAGTGGATGCGGTAAGAAACCTGGCTAATATTCTTTCTATGAATATCACTTTAAGAATGGGGTTCTCCAAATAATACAATAGAACAATTGAGTTTTTTAATCGCCTCAGTGGTTACATCACTCACCGCTAAACCGCCAGCAGTACGACGACGCATTGAACGCAAAACGACGAGATCAAAAGACTTCGCCGCTCTGATGATCACTTTAGCGACATCATCATAAGCGACTGTTTTAATTCTAGCCTGAACTTGAGGGCCGCCTTGGGCTAAAACCTCTGCCATTTCTGATTCAAATTGAGTAATTTGTTCAGGAGATGTACGGCGATCGCAAATATGTAATAAAACAATTCTCCCCTGATTGGCATCAGCAAACAGTTGAGCGAAACGGACTGTTCTAATGGCTTGAGGCGTAATATTTTTAACGGGAACTAAAATGCTGCGAATATTAACGGGTTCATCTAATAGCTTGACCATTGCTACCGGACAATGAGAAGACCAAAAAACATTATCCACTAAACTGCCAAATAACCGCGCCCGTAAACTGGCTGTCGAAGCACTCCAACCCATGACAATTAAGTTAGCATTTTGTTCACGAGCGGCGCGACTAATCCCTTCTGCAACATCATCATCGATCCGAACTTTGGGTTTAGCTTCTACCTGAAATTCTTGGGCGACTTCGACACATCGTTCTAACAGGCGATCGCTTTGTTCAAGTGCCAAATTTAACTGCGGTGCGTCCATGTGAGCATGGGCTTGAGTAATCGATAGAGGAACAACGATACCCGACTCGTGACGGGCGAATAAAGCTGACATTTCTATTAAATATCGTTGGGAGAGGGGGTTGTAGACAGGAACTAAAACTGTAAATTTATTTTTGAGTTTGCATCCGGTCAATTGACTTCCTGTTCTAGGAGGAGAGTAAGGTTCAACAGGTTCAATTCCTAATACCCAATCTTCCGATTTTGGTTGTAAATTCTCTTTGGGTATGGTTAAATTTCTGGCGTTACGGGCTGTTAGAATAGGGCCTAAAATGGAAGTAACCAGCATTAATACAATCACACTATTAAAGAGTTCTTGACTGAGAAGACCTGCATTTACCCCAACTAAAGCGGCTGCTAAGGTAGCTGCAACTTGGGGAAGGGAAAGTGACCACATGGTTAGGGTTTCATTCCAGTTGTATTTGTAGAGCAGTTTGGCAGAAAAAGCCGCTAGAAATTTACTGCCGATTAATCCTAAAACGATAGCCAGTGTTAAGCCTAATCCCGTAGTTAGACTGGTTACAAATGCTGGAATATCTATCAGTAATCCCATGTCAATGAAGAAAAAGGGAATAAACAAGGTACTGCCCAAAAATTCCACCTTTTCTTCAACGGGACTGTGACCTAAAACATCATTAACAGCAAGTCCGGTGAGAAACGCCCCAACAATTTTATCAATATTAATGACTTGTGCGCCGACAGAAGCCAGAAAAACGGCTAATAAAACAAACAAAAACTGATTTCCTTGTTCATCTCCCGTGCGGCGAAAATATTCTTTTCCTGCCCAGTCTAAACCCAATAAAACGATAGCAGAATAAAGAGCTAATGCTATAAGTTGAATAATCAGAGAAAGGGCTGAAAATTCTCCACCATGAATAGAGATACAAATTGCTAAAACGAGAAGTGCAGAAACATCCGTAATAATTGTTGCCCCAATACTAACCGTTACTGCTTCATTTCTGACTACTCCTAAACGATTAACAATCGGATATCCGAGTAGGGTATGGGAAGCAAGCAGAGAACCAATTAAAATCGAAGCATTCAGACCAAAACCAAACATTAACCCGATGGATGTTCCTGTTGTGAGAGGAATTGCAAAAGTGGCTATTCCAAAGCATAATGAGCGATTTTTTGTGCGTCTAAATTCTTCTAAATCAATTTCTAAACCTGCCACAAACATCAGATAAATTTTACCAATGTCTGCAAAAAGTTTCATGGTTTCAGAGTCAGAATCCAGCAGTTGAAATCCGTTTTTTCCGAGAACAACTCCGGCAACCAGTAACCCAACTAATCCCGGAAGTTTCAATCTTTCAAAGATTGGGGGAATCGTTAAACAGACCAGAATCAGAATTGTAAAGGTAACAACTGGACTATTTGGAATTGCTTGTAAAAAATTATCCATTTTTATTCTTGATGGGATTGGCTTTCAAGAGCATTAATGACCTTTAAGAAGACATAAAATAACAATTAGATTAGGGGCAAATTCAGAAACTTAAATTTTCAATAGCTTACCTCTAACAGACTTAATTTTCAGTATTCTATCAAGCGAAACACCAAAACCAGAGAACAGTTGTCAATATACAACAGACCGTTCTCTGGTTTATGAATTCAAATCAATTGATACAATGAGGGATGAGTCTAAAGCTTCAACCAACCTGATCTGAGGTTCCAGGATGAAAACGGCCTAGAGGTTTCCCTTGTACTCTACAGCAGATTCGTCTGATTGTACAGACTTTTTAAAGGCAAACCGCAAAAAGGGCGGTGCAAGGAACGTCGTCAGAATCACCATGATAATGATAGCGGCTTCTAGGGGTTTACTGAGTACACCACTAGCCGAACCGATTCCCGCAAATACTAAACCGACTTCACCCCGAGGAATCATTCCGACACCAATGGCTAAACGGTTAATTTGGGGTTGACCAAAAACCGCCCAGCCTGTAACCATTTTACCAATGATGGCAACAACAATTAAGAAAGTGGCAATAATTAAACCTTCACGGTTAGCGGGAACTGCGGGATTTAATACGCCTAAATCTGCTTTAGCGCCAACGGTTACAAAGAAAATGGGAACTAAAATGTCAGCAATGGGAATCACTTGTTTATCAAGTTCTTTGCGTTTGTCAGTTTCATCGAGAACTAACCCCGCAGCAAACGCCCCTAAAATGGCTTCAAGATGAATCGCATTGGCTAAAAATGCCATCAAAAAGGCAAAGGTAAACGCCGGAATCACTAACTGTCCTCTCGTTTGTAGACGATCTGCGATCGCCACAAAAGAGGTATTAAAGAATTTGCCCAGTAAAATGGAACCGAGTAGAAAAGCGGTGGCACTAATAATCAGATAAACAACGTTGAGAATGTCTATCTCGCCTGTTTTGGCTAAACTTGCAACAACTGCTAAAACAATAATACCGAGAACGTCATCAATGACAGCCGCGCCAACAATAATTTGACCTTCTTTTGACTTGAGATGTCCTATTTCTGAGAGAACTTTTGAGGTAATTCCGATGCTAGTTGCTGTTAATGCAGCCCCGGCAAAAATAGCAGGAATTGATGGAACGCCAAAGAAATACATCAGTCCTATAGTACCTGCGGCAAAGGGTACGGCAACACCAACAACCGCCACAACTGCCGCTTGATAACCGACTTTTTGCAGTTCTCTAAGCTCTGATTCTAAACCGATTTCAAACAGGAGAATAATTACCCCTAATTCGGCTAAAACGGAAACCACTTCACTTTGACTGGCAAAAATTGAGGTGACTGACTCAGGACTCAAATCACTAATTGACTGCAAAAATGTCATTAATAAAGAATCTGAAGCCGTTGCACCACTTTCAGGAAAAACTAACAGATGAAGTGCCGAAGTTCCAACGATAACGCCGCCAATCAGTTCACCTAAAACGGGCGGTAAATCTAAACGTTTTGATAACTCTCCGCCGAGTTTGCTGGCAATATAAACGATAACCAAACTGAGGAGAACAGCCGTTAACACTACGGTAGAATTTTCAGCTTCTGTGGTGGTTGCAAAGATAGGAAAAGTGAGAGGAAATCCTAAATTTTCTAGCATGATTCTGAATGAAATTACTTAGTGAGCAAAATCAGTTGGGTTAACAATATTGATTTCCAATTGGGGAAAATATCACACCCAGAATTATTGGAAAAACAGAAGGGGCAGAAACATTTGAGTTGTGAAGGGATTTCTGCCCCCGATTGTTGAGATCGATCTCAAGAGGATTAGGAAAAAGCCCCGATATAGGGAGAATATTAGGAGTTAAAAATCGGGGCTAGACAATCAAGATTTTTGCAGTGCTGTGGTATCAGGTGGAGTGATGGGATAGTCATTCATTCCTTGACCATCATCGCTTTCAGGTTGAAAGTTTTCACCATTGATAATAGCCATAGCACGCCGTACAGCAGCAACCCGGGTTGCAACTCGATTTTGTTGAGGTAAACGATCCAAGATATTAAAGCGTTGGAGGCGGTTTGTCACCTTATCTTCACCACCGACAATATAAACATCAATCGACTTGTTATAGGCGGTGTCGATCATTTTTTCTAACGCCAATGTTGCGGTTACACCGAGAAGCGGCACCTTACTTAAGTCAATGATGATCGCTTGATAATTATCTAAAATGGTTTGACGTTGAGTAATGGCTTTTGCTGCACCAAAGCTCATCGGGCCACCGAGATCAAGTAAGAGAATACGACCATTGGCTTGTTTCATTAACTGTTTGACTTCTTCATTGACGAGAACTTCATCGTTGTGTGTATCAACAGCTTTTACCTGTTCGGCTTGAATATCTGCTAGACGTTTGATGGTCAGCATATTTGCCACGAAAACCCCAACGCCAACCGCGATAATTAAGTCATAGAAGACCGTCAGCAACACCACACCATACATGATGGCAGCCGCTTTAATTGACAGTTTGTGAGCGCGTTTGAGGAATTTCCAGTCGATAATATCGATACCGACTTTCAGGGCAATTCCCGCTAGAACCGCCATCGGAATACTTTGAGTTAAAGGTGCCGCAACTAAGACAATGACTAATAAAATTAAGGCGCGAGTTAAACCGGAAACCGCCGTGCGACCCCCCGCTTGGATATTAACAACGGTTCCCATTGTTGCACCAGCACCTGGTAAACCGCCACACAGTCCAGAGACGAAGTTACCAAGACCTTGACCAATCAGTTCTTTATCTGAGTCGTGTTGAGTTTGAGTTAAACTATCGGCGATTACAGAAGTTAACAAAGAGTCAATACAACCCAGCATCCCCAGAACTAAACCATCAATTAACATCCGATTTATCTGTTCTAGGGAGAAAGTGGGCAGATTAATAGCAGGTAAGCCCATCGGAATTTCGCCAATGCGACGAATTTCCACATTTGAAAATAACAGCAGAGAAATCAGAGTTCCTGCAATTAAAGCAATTAATTGAGGGGGGATCAACTTCTTCAGTTTTTGGGGCATGAAGAAGATAATCCCAATGGTTAGCGCACCCAAAAGGGTTTCTACGGGATTGATATTGGCAATTAGGTTGGGTAGGTTTTGCAACGTTCCCAGTACCCCGCCTTTGGGGTTCGCTTGTCCGAGAAACGGCCCAATTTGAAGAATAATCAGGATGATCCCGATTCCAGACATGAACCCGGAAATCACGGTGTAGGGCATCAGGGTAATGTATTTACCCAATTTCAACACCCCAAACACGATTTGAAAAATCCCCGCTAGCATCACAACGGTAAACGCCATTGCCATCCCGTTTTCGGGGTCTGATGCCATGAAACTTGCAACAACAGCCGTAAACACAACGGTCATCGGGCCAGTGGGTTCAGAGATGAGAGTGGGTGTTCCTCCAAATAAAGCGGCAAAGAAACCGATTAGAACTGCACCCCAAAGGCCTGCTGCTGCTCCTGCACCAGAAGCGACCCCGAAGGCTAGAGCCATTGGCAGGGCAATGACTGCGGCGGTGACTCCTCCAAAAATGTCACCTTGTAGATTCCTGAAATGGATTCGATTTGTAATCTGCATGGGTTTGTGAAATCTGAGTAAATGCTTAAATAGACACCAGTCTATCGTTATTTTATTATTGATTGACTTACGTCTATGGTTAGCATACCATTAAAATCGAAATAGAACGCAACCTTCTTCATATTTCAATTGCTTATAGCGATCGCAAACCGTATCTAATCAAAGGAGGAGTTCTTGATCCAGGCAACCCTACATCAGCTTAAAGTATTTGAGACTGTGGCTCGTCACGGCAGTTTTACCAAAGCCGCCGAAGAGTTGTATATCACTCAGCCCACAGTTTCTAGCCAAGTCAAGCAACTAACTCAGGCGGTTGGCTTACCTTTGTTTGAACAAATTGGTAAGCAACTCTATCTCACAGCAGCCGGCCGGGAGTTATCCGCAACCTGTCACGACATCTTTGAGCAACTCGACAACTTTGAGATGAAAGTGGCAGACTTGAAAGGCATGAAGCAAGGAAAACTTCGTTTGGCGGTTGTGACGACGGCTAAATATTTTGTTCCTCGAGTTCTCGGTTCGTTTTGTCAAAAGTATCCTGGAATTGATGTTTCCCTTCAGGTGAAC
The DNA here is from genome assembly GCF_034932365.1 of Limnoraphis robusta BA-68 BA1. Lineage (NCBI taxonomy): Bacteria > Bacillati > Cyanobacteriota > Cyanophyceae > Oscillatoriales > Sirenicapillariaceae > Limnoraphis > Limnoraphis robusta. The sequence goes on from NZ_JAYGHR010000023.1 coordinate 38,103, forward strand.
AACCATCAGGAAATCATCTGTCGTATGCAAGATAACCTCGATGATCTTTATATTCTCAGTCAACCTCCAGAAGATCTCGATCTCTGTGCCGAGCCTTTTCTCGATAACCCCTTAGTTGTGGTGGCTCGTCGCGATCATCCTCTTGCTAAACAGAGAAATATCCCCATTAAACAACTCACAGGTGAAGCGTTCATCATGCGAGAACCGGGTTCAGGAACTCGAAAAGCTGTACAAAACTTGTTGGACAAACACAAAGTTAAAGTACACGTTCGTTTGGAACTCGGAAGCAATGAAGCCATTAAACACGCGATCGCTGGCGGCTTGGGAATTTCCGTTCTTTCTAAGCACACGCTTGTTTGGGAAAATGTGTCTGGAGAATTAACCATTTTAGATGTTCAGCACTTCCCCATTCAACGTCGTTGGTATGTGGTTTATCTCGGTGGAAAACATCTCTCTGTCGTCGCTCAGACGTTCTTAGAATATCTCATCCAAGAAACTCAACACACTCCTGAGTTAGCAATGCTAGCCTAGTTCAGTTTACAGTCACCAGTGACAGGCTTTGCCTATTCCCTGTTCCCTCTCTAAATAATTCCCACTTTTTTTAAGGCTGCTTCTGCGGCTTTTTTTTGAGCATCTTGTTTTCGACGCCCTTTTCCTGAACCATAGACTTGATCTCTAACCCGTACTTCTGCGATAAATTCTTTGGCATGATCAGGGCCGAATTGATCAATAATAACATATTTGGGATTTTCACCAAATTCTGCTAACGCCCATTGCTGAAATCGATTTTTTGAATCAATTAAACTTTCAGAATCTTTTTCTTCGGCGTTTATGCCAATAATTTGATCCGCAACTTTTTTAAACAAAGGCGTAATAAATTCTCTGACTTTCTCTATTCCAGCATCTAGATAATAAGCACCAATATAGGCTTCAAACGTATCACTGAGTAATGCAGGGTTTTGGTAGCCCCCATCTCGAATGGCTCCTTTTCCTAGTCGCATGATTTCTCCCATCCCCAATTGAGCCGCAAATTTTCCCAGTTGTTGTTCATCAACTAATGCGGCTCTTAAACGAGTCATTTTGGCTTCGCTGAGTTCTTCTGAATTATAATGATAAAGTAATTCACCGACAATAAATCCTAAAACTGCATCTCCTAAAAATTCTAAGCGCTCGTTATCTTTTCCGTCTCCTGGATGTTCGTTAACATAGGAACGATGGGTTAAAGCCCGTAAGCGGAGTTTTTGATCTTTTATTATGGGAAGTTTATCCATTTTCAATATCTTCTGATCGTTCAAAAATTCACCCTATAGATTTTTGGTGAATGTCCTCACTTTGGAGAGTTGATGATTCCAATCTTATATTCTACAACAAAGTGAGGATTTTTAACATCGTTAATTCGTTGAGAGGATTGATCGAGTTTTATCTAGCATTAGCCAAAAGAATACTCTGATAGACTTTCGGAATCATTTCCTCTTGAATTGCTTTCGCAAGGAATTGACTAAATTTTGAAAATTTTGTTCCATCCGGTTTGCGGATCGATGAAACATTTTGATAGTTTGGAAACTTGGGATTATCGTGCATTAGTTGACTGAAATTACCAGGGGTAAAATCTATTTTGTTTTTGATAGCAGTTTTAATTGCTTCAAGAAGACATTGCACAGTATCTTCATAATTTATATAAGATTCGGTGACAATAACTTCAGAAGCAATATTTTTTACTAATTCAGGAAGTTGGGCTGTATAATAGAACTTATCAAATACTTCTAGAACAAAAGACTGACAAGCACTATTATTTCGTGCAATTCCAATTAGTTTTCCTTTGTCTTGCTTTAACTTTTTGTGAATACCACAATCTCCTGAGACTACTATTTTAATGTCGGCTGAACAATTTAAACAATCTTGTACTAGCTGAAAATCTGCTGCATTTTTAATTTTACCAGGGTTTTCTACCTGAATACACTCGAAACCTTGCTTTTCTAAGTGCTTTTTAGCCTTGTCATTCCACTGACAACTGTAAGCTTTCAAAATCAAAAAATCTCCTCGCTGACGAGCAAATTTGAACAAATCTGAGGCGATATCACCTTGAGGAATATTTTCATAATCCCAAAAAATTGCTACTGACTTTTCTGAGTTGTTCGACTGATTTTTGTTGGTATTCATTGCTTTAGTCTCAGTGAAGTTATTTTTTGTTAACTCACCTAGCACTAACGAAGTATTCTGTTATGAACTTCTCGAAAATTAATGGCTTCTTTCCAAAAAATAGAAGTCATTATCAAGGTTGCTTCAATGGAATGCTATGTAAAACTTTGATCTAGCATTTCCATTTGAAACTAATAAATTCAAATCCAGAACACTTTACATCAATATGTCAGCTAATGTCTCACGACCCGCAATATGTATCCGTAAGTATGTGTATGTACATTGGTAGTAACGCTAAGTCTGACCTTAAAAACTAGGTTTTGCAGAAGATTAAAGCTTTTAGCTAACTTGCAATCTAAGCTTTCGGCTGACCTGACGTAACAACCAATCGACACACCTATACCAGCAATACAGAAATTTTCCGGACGGTGAGACAGCAGCCCACAATAGTGCTAACTGATGACCAGTATTATACTATTAAGGATGGCGATCGCGCAACCCCCTAATTTTTTTGACAGCTATCACAACTGGGGTAAGCTGAATTATAGGTACTCGAACGCTGACCAAACCACTGATAACGATTATCGCGGACTTGTTCATAAATGCGATCGCCTGTCCATTTTAGCCCCGGTAAAGCCCGATAGGCACTCACAAATAGATTTCCTGCGGGTAATAAATTCCCAATTTCTTCGGCTGCATCACTACCTTGCCAACGACGCTCGGGGTTGTTAGCATCTATTAAAATCATCCCCTGTTCACAGTCTGTTGATGTAATCCCAAAGCGCTTAAGTTCTGCTTCGTTTTGCATGGGGATATATTGAAATTGCTGACCTTGATCTAAGTTTTCTAAAAATTGTACTAAGGTGACACACAAATTGCAATTACCATCGTAAATTACATGATAAGTCATGGCTTGATTATTCCTAAGATGTTGATTGGATTCTTGTCAGATTTCTGTCTTTGATTGAAGTGAATCTTCACTTCCCATTATTCTACCAAATGGGTGGCTTTTTGTTTGAGCTGTTCGAGCAGTTCCAAGGACAAATTAAATTGATTTAAAGTTGTTCCTCCTGAACCATGATAGTCACTGCCACCCGTTTTCAGTAAATGATACTCAGTAGATAGGAATTCTAAATGCTGAATTTGTTCGGGTGTATGACTGGGATGATAAACTTCAATTCCCATTAATCCGGCTTGAACCAATTCTTTTAACACCGTTTCGACTTCTCCTCCCCGAAACAAATAAGGATGCGCCCAAACGGGAATTGCATCACAATCTAGCAAAAGTTTAATGCCTTCTTCTGAAGAAAATTTTTCATATTGAACAAAGGCGCTTTGATCGTCACCCAACCATTTGTCAAAGGCTTCTTTTTGAGATTCAACGTAACCCGCTTTCACCAAAGCTTTAGCAATATGAGGACGAGAGGCAGCGATTCCTTCTCCCATCGGGGGTAATTCAATGGGATAACCGAGTGAGGCTAATTTATTAATAATTTGTTGAGCGCGTCTTTTGCGTCCTTCTAAGCGTTCTTTGAGGGGATTGTAGAGTTTATTTTTATTCGGGTAAAATCCGAGAATATGCAAAGATCGCTCATTATAAACTGTAGACAATTCGACTCCGGGAACAATTTCGAGATCAAAACCCTGGGCAGCAGTAAAGGCTTCTTGCCAACCGGAAAGCGTATCATGGTCGGTGATAGCGATCGCTTTGACTCCGGCTTGTATCGCTGCTTCCACTAATTCGCTGGGAGTCAGTGTGCCATCGGAATAGGTGGTGTGACAGTGAAGTTCTAGCATTTTGACGCTGTTGCAGGGAAGACAGTTTGATTTTAAACGAGTTTTAGAGGATTGACCGAAATTGTTAGGCTTGGTGGTATCCTCTCAAGAGGGTTAGTTGACAGCAACGGCCGGAAAACGAAAAAATTGCTTTACCAGTCGATTGGTTTTATGGTAGCTTTAGTTTAACTACATCTAGATATCCGTAAATTAACGGAATTTAGTGAACTTACAATTGCCATCTGGGTCTTGAAGTGCTGAATTGTTAGTGAATTGGTGTAAATTTTTTTATCAATTGTGGAGCAATTGATGCAAGTTTCAGTATTGAGCAAGGCAGTTGGTGCAAAGAATGATTCACTTTTCTACCGATAGTTACTTAAGGGTTGTATAATTTAAGGATGATCAGCTTAAATCAACTTCGGGTTTATTGAGATTCCAGTAAAAATGGACACTTATGGAACCACCCGTTGACCGAATTCGGATTTCCTTGGTGGCGAAGGAACAGCTAACGGAGCTAAAACAGACAACTGAAATTGAGCAGTGGAATATTCTCTGTCGGTGGGCTTTTTGTCTATCACTTGCAGAACCAGCTGAACCGTCTCCTGTTCCATTGCCTGCTGATAGTAACGTTGAAATGAGCTGGCGAGTCTTTGGGGGTGAAATGTCAGCCTTGCTTCTCGTAGCCCTCAAGCAGCGATGTTGGCAGGATGGGTTGGGAACAGATCGCAAAACTCTGGCAGAACAATTTCGCCTTCACCTGCATCGCGGTATTGGTTATTTAGGGGGTGAGCAGCAGGTCGATGCAATTGAGGATTTGATCGAAATAGCCCGCTCATCAAGTCGGTAAAGTCTTTTTTCCTTAACATCGTGATCACCTACTTCGGTGCTGGTGGATCATTTCAAACTATCAGCTCGAATTCAGTATAAACACTAGATACATCAAGGTTTTCGGTGGCAACTATGTCAGTGAAGCAACGCAGAAAATACCACAATATCATGGAAGACTTGGTGGCAGAGGAAGTGAGAAGCCAAATGGCACTCCTTTCTCCTCGGTTAACCCAGTATATTCAGCGAACCGAGGTTGAAACCTACGCCCTTAACCGTCTGCCCACCCTGTATGCCTCTAGCCAAGAAGGTTGGTTGCATCAGCAGAAACGGGCAAGAGAAGAACACCAAGCCACGATCAGAACGGCAGTTCGTCAAGCCTTAGCGGCTGTACAACGAGATCCCCTCCGCAGTTCGACTCCTCTATTTCAAGACAAAGAGGAAGTGATGGCGGAAGCCGGAAGCCGCACTAATACGCCTGAACTGGAAAACACAAAGGATATACCCGCTCATCCCTATTACTGGCAGCAGAAACGTTCTCCTCGCTATAGCCAGAAAGCCCGATAAAATTAGATGAACTCAACGCGAAGAAGAAGGGTTTTGCAGTAGAAGGGGAAAGAAATGTCCGACAGGCCCTTGACCCTGACCGATAGTCAGGGAAAACTGTAAAGCTTGAGTGACATAGGCCTTAGCCTTTTCGATAGCGGAAAATAACTCTTCTCCTTTAGCCAGATTAGCAGCGATCGCCGCCGAAAGGGTACAACCAGTGCCATGAGTGTGGGGTGTTTCTATGATTTGAGTTTGCAAGGTCTGTAGCTGTTTGCCATCAAACCAAACATCTATTCCCCGTAAACAGCCTTGTAAGCTACCCCCTTTGACTAAGACAGCTCTGACTCCGAGTTGATCATAAATCTGTTGAGCGGCAGTGTACATCTGCTCAAGCGTCTGAATTTTCAGTCCCGTGAGAATCTCAGCCTCGTAGCGGTTCGGTGTAATCACAGTAGCATGGGGAAATAAACTCTCCCGCAGGGCAGTAATCGCCTGATCATCAATCAATTGCGCTCCTGTGCGAGAAACCATGACTGGATCAACCACTAAAGGCTGTAAGTGTAACGCTTCAACCTGAGTGGCAACCTGCCTAATAATCTCTGAGTTGAGCAACATTCCCGTTTTTGTTGCTTGTACCCCAATATCTTCAACAACTGCTGTAATTTGCGCTGCAACGGCTTGGGGCGAGAGTGCATCGACTCGGGTAACTCCCAAAGTATTTTGTGCGGTTACACAAGTGATGGCACTGGTACCGTGAACGCAATGAAAGGCAAAGGTTCGCAAATCGGCTTGAATGCCAGCACCCCCGCCACTATCAGATCCAGCAATAGTCAGAGCCACCGGAATCAACTGTTGTGAATTTGCCATACTGATGACTTAAAGTATAATCGCACACCAGAATTAACCCCCCAATGAGAACAATCTCGTCTTCTGTGAGAGTTAAAAGTTTCCCGAGCCTCTCTAACGTGTAGGCCGCCGCCGCCTGAGAAAATCAGGAATATCCAGTCCAGGCTGTTGAGGCTGTTGTTCGGAAGGGTCTTTCGGAGGTTGTTGGCCGAGAGGGGGCGGTGGGGGTGGATTAAACGGTTTGGGAGTTGTTTCTCGATTGCTGGGAAGCGTTTGTTGTTTTTCGCTAGAAAATCCCGTCGCAATCACCGTAATTTTGACTTCTCCCTGTAACCGCTCATCAATCACAGCCCCAAAGATAATATTGGCATTGGGATCAACAACTTCATAAATCGTCTCGGCGGCGGCATTCACTTCATGGAGAGTTAAGTCCGTTCCGCCTGTAATATTAAAGACAACGCCTTTAGCGCCCTCAATCGAAGATTCGAGTAACGGGGAAGAAATCGCTCCCGTTGCCGCTTCTCTGGCTCTTGATTTTCCCGAACCCAAACCAATTCCGAGCAAAGCTGAACCCGCATCCGCCATCACAGCCCGAACATCGGCAAAATCCACATTCACCAAGCCAGGAATCGTAATAATATCAGAAATCCCTTGAACACCCTGGCGCAGCACATCATCTGCATAGCGAAACGCTTCTTGTACAGGGGTTTGTTCGTTAATCACCGATAATAACTTGTTATTGGGGATAATAATCAGCGTATCGACCCGACTTTGTAAAGCCGCTACCCCGTCATCAGCTTGAGAAATGCGTCGTCTGCCTTCAAATGTAAACGGCCTCGTCACTACACCCACCGTTAACGCACCCACTTCTTTAGCGATTTCAGCCACAACCGGAGCGCCACCCGTTCCCGTTCCCCCCCCTAAGCCTGCGGTAATAAAGACTAAATCAGCCCCTTCTAGAGCATGAGCGATTTCGTCACGGGACTCTTCTGCTGCTTTTTGTCCAATCGCCGGATTGCCACCTGCTCCCAGTCCTCGGGTTAACTTCTGTCCGACTTGTAAACGTTTGAGTGCTCTTGACTGAGCCAAGGCTTGAGCATCTGTATTGACGGCCCAAAATTCCACACCCGATACCTCGCTCTCAATCATGCGATTGACGGCATTTCCCCCACTGCCGCCCACACCAATGACTTTAATCTTCGCTGCATTACTGGGTATAATATCGCTACTCCAAGACTCTTCGTGAGGCATAGAATTACTGTCGCTATTGGGGTTTACCATACGCTCATTTTTGCGGAATGGATTTGTTGACTCTGCTGCGAACCTCTGGTTCGTTTGGTAATCAGGTTGTTCATTATTATTATTCTTTTGGGTAGACCCCAGGTTAGTCTTAGAATTCATTTTAATCGATAGGGGTAGTGAATAACGTTTCAAATTAAGGACGCAACCCACTTTCAACTATAGGGTAAGTTGCGATCTAAACCAAGAGCAACGAACAAAGCAATCCGTTTATCCAAGGGACTTTCACCCCAACCTGTGAGAAAGCCATAGTTCTACGCCTTCAACAAGTTATTACCCCTCAACTCAAGTTAGTCATTACCCTTGAGCCGAGAAAGCTTCTGAGACCGACTTGTGAAAGCAGATGGTGACGCTCTTAACTATACATCAGTGATCGCTTTTGCGAATGACAAACCTTCCCCAGGGTGAACAAAAGGATGGCTCGGCAATTATGTTGTGGGATAGACCCCAGGGCAGCCAGAACAGATTAAGCGAGGGGTTTGGGTCTGTTGGTCAGAAGGGTCGAAATATCAGCAACGTTTTAGGGTTCTGGCAACATTTGAATCAGTGGAGAAGAGGGATTTTGTAAATCAATATAGTCAACTAAAGCCAAATCCACTTGTTCCGGTAAATTTCTCATCTGATCTAAGACTCGAAGCTGTTGAGTAAATTGTGGACTATAGGCACCGAGATGCACTACTCCAATTTCAGTTGTGATCATCAAATTTGCCGGATTTTGCCAGTTGATTTCATAAACGACCACTGGAGATCGACTTAACGTTTCATACATTTGGGTCCAATGAGGACGATATTGGTCGGGGTTGCCAATCACTTTCAAGCTGGGCAACTGTCGCGATCGCTCTAACTTAGCATAACTCTCTAACGGAATCCAGCCTCCATTGGCATCTAACCAGCCTACCCCAGAGGCATCTGAGCGTCGTGTTAAAGTGGGACTCGGTTGAGCGATCGCCACTGGACGACGTTCTTGAATTTTAATGGTTAAGCGAGGGGGAAACAACTCTCGGGTGACGGTCGCCTCGGCAATTTGGCCTTGAGATTCTAAAGTCTGTGCCAGCTCTTGCGGTTGAATTTGCCAGAGGGACTGAGGATAGGATAACGGTAGTAGGTCGCGAATTCGTGCATCTGAGAGTAACTGATTTCCCTCAATGGTGACTTGTTCGGGCTGACGAATCAACCAAATCGGCTGATTGAGCGCCCAAAAGACTCCCCCGGTCAGACTACTCACCGCTAGGCCTTGCCAAAGGATTTGGACTAAGCGCTGACGACGCTGACGCCGTAATTGCTGACGCCGATTTCCTAATTCATTAGAAGAAACAGATACAATATTGGCCATAAGTTCCTCTTGCAGCTACTGTTGTGATAGCTCAAAATCATGGAGTTCGTCTCAATAAAAGATTGGGGATCAACAGGGGTCAGTGAAGCCCGACATACAGATTTCAACTTTAGCAACTCTCTACAGGCTCCTGTGTAAGAATTAATGCCCCAGGGTTGAACCCCTCCCTCAGTGTGGTCATCCCGTCTGTCCGCCTCTCCTGCCTCGTGTGAGTCTACACCTCAGTAGGGAAGTGTCAATCTATACTTTGAGTACAGAATTGTCACGAAAGAGAGTCTGCTGTGGTGAGCTTAGATTTGATCCAATTTTACAAAGCCTGCAATCCTAGTAAAACCATTGACATGGCAAATCCAGAGGATCGGCAGTATTATATCGATTTTTCCTCGGTTCGGGGTAGCGATCTAGTGCGAGAACTCTCGGGGGATGAACCCACCTGTCAACTCTTCTCTGGACACATCGGTTGTGGCAAATCGACGGAGCTATTTCGGCTCAAAGACACCTTAGAACAATTTGGATACCATGTCGTTTATTTTGAGTCTTCCCAAGATTTAGACATGGCAGATGTAGATGTCAGTGATATTTTACTCGCAATCGCTCATCGCCGTCAGTGAAAATCTTGAAGCGGCTCAAATTCGGATCAAAGCGGGATACTTCGCAAACCTGTTTACTGAAAATTGCCTTATATCCCCATATCTAAAGATAGGGGGGTGTGCGGCAATTTTTGGTAAATAGGCAACAGGCAAGAGGTGATGACTGGTCACTGATCACTGTTTTCTGATAAAATTCTATGCTAAAGTTAACAATTGTAAAGAAATATAAGATTTCGATTATCTCCTGGTTAACAAAATCCTTTATCGTTGACGATTTAGACCTTTACAGAAAATCCCATGAAACCGACTTGGCTTCCTAGACTGCTTGTATCTTTAGTCGCCTGCTGTCTGAGCTTATCGACTTGGATAATTGCTCCGGTTGCTCTGGCTTACGATAATCCCGAGTTACTCCCCAAGATTCAAACGCCGATTATTGACTTAGCAGAAGTTCTCTCCGATACTCAAGAAGAACTGCTCGCTTCAGATATTCAACAGTTTGAGTCAGAGACAGGCTGGAAATTAAGAGTTCTGACTCAATTTGATCGAAGTCCAGGTCGTGCCGTTAAAGGCTATTGGGGACTTGATGACAAAAGTGTTCTGCTCGTCGCAGACCAACGGGGTGGAAATATTCTTAACTTTAATGTCGGTCGTGACCTCTATGCTTTACTTTCTCGGACTTTTTGGGTAGAACTACAAACCCGTTACGGAAATCAATACTTTGTGCGGGACAATGGTGAGGATCAATCGATTATCCAATCTCTGGGTGCGATTAAATCTTGTTTAAGCCAAGGCGGTTGTCGAGTTGTACCCGGACTTCCCCGTGAACAGTGGATTTTAACGCTGATTACCTCGGCTTTGGGAGGTGTGATTTGTGGAATTGCTGCTATTCCTCGCAAACCCGGACAAATTTTCGCTTGGCAATGGGCTTTAATTTTCTCTCCTTTGTGGGGGATTTTGTTTATTGCTTTCGGTATCGGCCCGGTTGTCTCTCGGACTTCTGACTGGGTGCCGTTAGTTCGTAATATTGCGGCGTTTCTCATTGGAGTGTTGGCGGCTTATCTGACTCCGGCTTTTAACCAAGCTTCTGCTTCGGAGAGTGAACTTTAAATTAATCAACTGACCCATTTAACAGCAGGATTGAGGGTTAACGCTCTCGATCCTGTTTGTTTTGAGAAGACTTGTGAACTACCTACGCCGACGCTTCGCTTTCTGACGTGGGCTTCCAGTTTCTTGAACAGTCTAGGTCGAAGCATCAACAGATTGTTCATTGATCGGAAGTTGCCCTACAGAAGATTTACGCCCTCTGACTGGTATTCGTTCTCTCGGATGCAAGCTCCGAGAGCTGCGAAGACTTCGTCTTACACTCCCTCCACTGGCAGTCGCCTCCGTCCCAGAGGCTTCGGGGCTGTCTGCGTGGGTCTCCCGCGCAGTTTATACGCCCCGCGATGACTCGTAATCCCTCGTCTCGAATGTTAATAGCTGCGTTAATATCACGATCATGTTGGGCGTGACAATTATTGCATTCCCATTGACGAATATCAAGTGGCAAACTTTCTACAACATTCAGACAAACATTACAAGTCTTTGAGGATGGGAAAAACCGATAGATCTCCAGAAAAGTCTTTCCGTCCCGTTTAGCTTTGTAGTCAACAAAGTTTAAGAACATTCCCCAACCACAATCGCTTATTGCTTTGGCTAGATTGTGGTTGCGTACCATGCCCTTTACGTTGAGATTTTCAGCAATTATCACTTGGTTCTCGTTGACAATTTGGCGAGACAATTTATGCAAAAAATCTTGCCTTGCGTTGCTGACTTTCTCGTGCGCTCTTGCTACTAACCTACGTGCTTTATTCCTAGAGTTAGATGCTTTTTGCTTGCTGGATAACTTCTGTTGTTTCCGTTTTAAGTTGTGTGAGTGTTTTTTGAAGTGTCGAGGGTTATCATATTTAGACCCCTCACTTGTAATTAGGAAGTGAGTCAATCCCAAGTCTAACCCTATAGCTTTACCCTGAGCAGAAGTCTGGGGTTCAATATCCTCATTCTCAAACACAATAGAAGCATAATACTTCTCGGTTTGAGTCTTAGTTATTGTAACTGTTTTAATGTTCCCGTCAAAGGTTCTGTGAATATTTGCTTTAATCTTGCCAATCACAGGGAAA